>CAYPNZ010000557.1:0-2032 GCA_964411845.1 uncultured Anaerolineaceae bacterium | reverse complement strand
GGGTAAAAAATGTGCAGCACGTACTGGATGATACGTTTTTGGTTATCAGCGGTGATGCCATTACCGACTTTGATTTGCGAGAAATCATCGCCTTCCACCGCGAAAAGCAGGCAAAAGCAACCCTTACGCTTTACCGCGTACCGAATCCGCTGGAATACGGCGTTATCATCACCGATGGCAACGGCTATATTACCCAATTTTTGGAAAAACCCACTTGGGGCGAAGTTATTTCCGACACGGTGAACACCGGGCTGTATGTGCTGGAACCGGATGTGCTGGATATGATTCCCCCCAATACCGCCTATGATTTTTCCAAACAACTTTTTCCCAATTTGTTGAAACGTAAAATTCCGATGGCGGGCTATGTTGCCGATGGCTACTGGTGCGACATCGGCAATATTGATACCCTGCGGCAGGCAACCGCCGATGTGCTGGAAGGCAGAGTGCGCGGCATAAACCTTGGCAGGCAAATTGCCGAGGGCATTTGGGCGGGCGGCGATGTGGAAGTTTCACCGTCGGCGCGGCTGAACGGTCCCATCTTTTTGGGCGAGTCGGTCAAAATTATGGATGATGTGCTCATCGAAGGACCATCGGTCATCCGCGATTACAGCATCGTTGAAACACGCACGGAAATTGAACGCTCGGTGGTGTGGCGAAACTGCTATATCGGCAAAGGGGTAGAATTGCGCGGTGCGATGGTGCTGCGCCATTGCAGTTTAAAAGCCAAAGCGGTGGTGTATGAAGGGGCGGTCATCGGCGACGGGTCTATCATCGGCGAAGGCGCGGTCATTCATCCCAATGTGAAAATCTGGTCGGGCAAAGAAATTGAACCGGGCGCAACCATCAAAAACAGCGTTATTTGGGGGTCGCAGGGCAGACGGGAACTGTTTGGGCGATACGGCGTAACCGGTATGACCAATGTTGATTTCACCCCGGAATTTAGCGCGCGGCTGGGGGCGGCATTCGGCGCGACACTGCCCAAAGGGGCACTGGTTACATTTAACCGCGACCCCCATCGCTCGCCGCGCATGCTCAAACGCGCCGCCATCGCCGGGCTGCCGTCGGCGGGGGTGCAGGTAAGCGATTTAGGCGTGCAGCCCATCCCCGTGGCGCGCTATTACACCCGCGTCAGCAACGCCGTTGCCGGCATGCACGTGCGTTTGTCGCCATACGACCAGATGGTGGTGAACATGCGCTTTTTCGATGTGAACGGCTTGAATATCAGCAAAGATTTGGAACGGCAAATCGAACGGGTTTTCTTCCGTGAAGATTTTCGTCGGGTTTATATGGATGAAATCGGCTCAATTGATTATGCGCCGCGCGTTACCGAAACGTATTTGGAAGGGTTTATGGCGGCAATTGATGTGCCCGTCATTCAAGAAGCGGGTTTTAATTTGGTGGTAGACTATGCCAGTGCGCCAACGGCAAATATTCTACCCGGTATTTTGAACACCTTAAAATGTAATGTGGTGGCGTTAAATGCCAACATTGATGAAACAAAAATGTCGGTGCCGTTTGAGATGTTCCAAAATGCGTTGCGCCGGCTGCGGGTGATTTCGCTGTCGCTGGGAGCAGATTTGGGGGTGCGAATAGATGTCGGCGGCGAAAGCATCTCGGTGGTAGATAACCGCGGACGAACGGTCAGCAGTATTGATTTGGCGGCGGCAATGACCGAATTGGCGCTGTCGGCATACCCCGGTGAAACAATTGCCATTCCGGTGGATATGCCCAGTTTGTTCGACCGGGTGGCGGCGCTGCACAACGGCACGGTCATGCGCACCCGCATCAGCGCGCAGGCGTTGATGGAATCGGCACTGGAAGAACATCCCATTATGGCAACAGACGGTAAAGGCGGTTTTATTTTCCCGCAGTTCCAACCGGCAATTGACGGTATGATGGCAACGGCAAAACTGCTGGAATTTTTGGCGACCCAACAGCGAAAATTATCGGATGTGGTGGATGAATTGCCGCCGTATCATTCGGCACAGGCAAAAGTGTACTGCATGTGGGAAACCAAAGGGGCAGTTATGCG
>CAYPNZ010000556.1:0-2046 GCA_964411845.1 uncultured Anaerolineaceae bacterium | reverse complement strand
GGGGTGAGCGAGGGGGACTTCGTCCCCCTCGCTCTCTCTCATTCCCCCCTTCCCGCCGGGAAGGGGGGACACAGGGGGGATGGGGGAAAACCTGAAATTTGGAATTTTCTCCAATAATGCCATAATTTTGACTTTGTCAAATCCTCGACTGCGTAAGGTGAGTAAATAAAGCAAATTATGTGGGTAATGGCTCAATTATCATTGCGAGTCGAAGGCGAAGCAATCGCTGCGTGCATCGCCGGGGATTGCTGCGGGCTATGCCCTCGTAATGATGTGTCACTTACTTTTATGCCATTACCATAATGTGAAAACACAACGAGGAGTGATTGTATGAAACGTGCACAACAGCGAAACCATTGCAATCGTTTGGTTTATGCGCTGCGCCCCGTTTATTGCTGTGGATTAACCGAAGAAAATGTGATGAATCTTACCGGTATGGTGTGGTCCGGCGGTATCAGCGCCGCGGCGATTCCCCGCTTTCAGACTTACCGGTAACATCCCGTTACTTTCAATTTGAAAAAAGCCGAATGGTCAGAAATTTCTGACCATTCGGCTTTTTGCGGGTAGCAGGGAAATTTATGCTGCCACCCGTTTGATGCGTGCGCCGAGTTGGCGTAATTTTTCTTCAATGCGTTCATACCCGCGGTCAATTTGACGAATATTGCGGATGGTGGAAGTTCCCTTTGCGGCGAGCGCCGCCAGCAGCAGCGCCATCCCCGCGCGAATATCCGGGCTGGAAATGCCCTGACGTTCGGCGTGCAACGGGCTGGGACCCTGCACCACGGCGCGGTGCGGGTCGCACAAAATAATGCGCGCCCCCATGGCAATCAGTTTATCCACAAAATACAATCGGCTTTCAAACATTTTTTCGTGAAAAAGCACCGTGCCGTTTGCCTGTGTTGCCACCACCAGCGACACGCTCATCATATCGGCGGGAAAGGCGGGCCACGGCGCGTCTTCAATTTTCGGTATCATCCCGCCGATGTCCGGTTTAATTTCCAGCGGTTGGTCGGCGGCGATAAAAATATCGTCCCCGCGAATTTCCGGGTTCACCCCCAATTTGTCGAAAACCAACAGCGGCATGCGCATATGATGCGGCGCGGCGTTTTTTATCAGGATTTCGCTGCGGGTTACTGCTGCCAAACTGATGATACTGCCCACTTCCAAATAGTCTGCGCCGAGGGTAAATTCCGCGCCGTGCAGGCGGTCAACCCCGCGGATGGTCAGCACGTTCGAGCCGATACCTTCGATGCGCGCGCCCATTTTGTTCAGCAACAGACAGAGTTCCTGCACGTGCGGTTCGCCGGCGGCATTCCACAGCGTGGTGATGCCGGTTGCCAGCACCGCCGCCAAAATGGCGTTTTCCGTGCCGGTCACGCTGGCTTCATCCAGCAAATGGTCGGCGCCAACCAGTTTGTCGGGGACGGATAGCGAAAATTCGCCGTTGTGCATGACACGTACCCCCAATGCTTGCAGCACCTGTAAATGGGTGTCAATGCGTCGCCTGCCGATTTGGTCGCCGCCGGGGGCGGTGAGTGTGATTTTTCCCGCTCGCGCCAGCATTGAACCCATCAACACCAGCGCGCCGCGAATCTGGCTGAACAGAAGCGGGTCGGGCATTGTTTTTTTGATGGTTTTGGCTTGCAGGGTAACGCTGTGTGCCGAATGGCGCGTTACATCCACGCCGAGGTCTGCCATAATTGCCAGCATCGTGCGCACGTCGCCGATGTCGGGCAGATTATGCAGTGTTACCGGTTCATCGGTGAGCAATGCCGCCGAGATGAGGGGGAAGGCGGCGTTTTTGTTGCCGCTGGGGATGTAGGTTCCGGCTAACGGGTATCCGCCTTCGATGACAAATTCTGACATAGGTTGCTCCGTTTATGCTGCGTTTTTAAACGCGCTTGCGATTATTGTACCGCACCCGGCGATAGTGGCAAAACCGAGCATCGGCTTCGGGTTTGCACCACAAAATACGGGGGAAAAATCGGTGTTGCACACTACATATTGTGTTAGGGGGATTGAGTGCTGCTTCGCCACACATTTGGG
>CAYPNZ010000555.1:0-2052 GCA_964411845.1 uncultured Anaerolineaceae bacterium | reverse complement strand
CATGGTTTGCGGGGTGGCAACGGCAACATCAAAATCGAACCAGCCGCCTTGAATATTTTCGACCAAATCATCTAGCCCCACTAAATCGGCGCCGGCTTCTTGGGAAATTTTCTGCCCTTCACCTTCGGCGATGACCAGTACGCGAACGTCTTTGCCGGTGCCGCGCGGCAGCGATACCGTACCGCGAACCTGCTGGTCGGCTTTGCGGGGGTCAACCCCCAGCCGCAGGTGGGCTTCAACCGTTTCGTTAAAATTGGCGTATGAAGTTTCTTTAACCAAGTTTATGGCTTCGGCGGGTGCGTAAAGTTTGTTTTTATCAACCTTTTTCAGGCTTTCCAGATATTTTTTTCCGTGTTTTGGCATAATTCCTCCGGTGGTTTATCGGGGATGAACCCCTCCCACAGCGTTTGTTAATCGGTTACAACGATGCCCATGCTGCGCGCGCTGCCTTCGATGATTTTCATCGCGCCTTCAAGGTCGGCAGCGTTCAGGTCGGGCATTTTTATTTCTGCAATTTCGCGGATTTGCGCACGGGTAACCGTGCCGCCGTCTCGTTTTTGCGGGGTGCCGGAACCTTTTTCCACACCGGCGGCTTTTTTCAGCAAATCGCCGGCGGGCGGGGTTTTCAGCACAAACGAGAAGGTTTGGTCGGTGTAAATGGTAATTTCAACGGGGATGATAGACCCCATTTGGTTTTGGGTGCGTGCATTATATTCTTTGCAGAAAGCCATAATGTTAATTTGATGTGGACCCAAGGCGCTACCGACCGGGGGCGCGGGGTTGGCTTTTCCTGCGGGAATTTGCAGCTTCACCATTGCTTTTACTTTTTTTGCCATAATCTTTTCCTACTTGAAAGGTTCTATATGTGAAAGTTCGGTACAATTACGTTGACCCAAACATTTACGCGCAATTTATATGCGTTCTACCTGCAAAAAGTCCAGTTCCACCGGTGTTTCGCGTCCAAAAAAGTTTACCAGCACTTTTACACGCGCCCGGTCGAGGTCAATTTCGTCCACCACGCCGGAAAAGTCTTCAAACGGACCTTCCACAATGCGGACTTTTTGTCCCAGTTTGAAGTTAACTTTAATTTTGGGGGCTTCGGCTTCCATCCGTTTGATGATTTTGTTGACTTCATCATCGCGCAGTGGAATGGGTTTGTTGCCCGACCCGACGAAACCGGTGACGCCGGGGGTGTTGCGTACCACATACCATGAATCTTCATCCAGCGACATTTCCACCAGAATATATCCCGGGAAGATGCGTTTTTCAGAGGTGCGGCGCACGCCGTCTTTCAGTTCGACTTCTTCTTCGGTGGGGACGACGACGTTGAAAATTTTGTTCTGCATCTGCATCGATTCGATGCGGTGTTTTAGGTTTTTTTCAACCTTTTTTTCGTATCCGGCATAACTGTGGATGACATACCATTTGGTATCTTCCGGTTTTACAACCGTTTCTTCCTCAGTTGTTGCTTCCGGCTCGGTATTCGGTTCGTTGGGGGCAGCGTTCTCGGCAGATAATGCTTCTTTTTTTTCGTTACCCATTCAATCTCTCTCTTACACGTCGTTATTATTAGCGTAGAATCCAACTGCCAGCAAAACAAGCACAACAACGCCGATGACCATCCACGTGACATCGCTGTTAATAACGCCGGTGACAACTCTGCCGAAGATGAAATCTATTGCGAACAGGAACAGCGCCATAACGATGGTTCCCACCGTTACGGCGATGGTCAATGCGCGGGCTTCGTCGCGGGTGGGCCACGTTACTTTGCGAACCTCGGCGCGAACGGCGTAATATTGCTCTACCAGAAAGTTGGATTTTGCGCTCTCTGCCACCGCAGTCGAAGATGATCGTTTTGATTTTGCCATATCTTACTCCGCTAACGCTTCCTGCCGATAGTCATCGAAAAGAGGGCAAGTAACAAATTGTGGTCACTTTGCCCCCTTTTTTGTTCGCAGGTGTACGTTAGATTGAATTCGTTTCAGTCAACCAGAGGCTATTCAATAATTTTGGTGATGACGCCGGCGCCGACGGTGCGACCGCCTTCGCGGA
>CAYPNZ010000554.1:0-2054 GCA_964411845.1 uncultured Anaerolineaceae bacterium | reverse complement strand
TTGTTCGATGTCCCACGCGCCGCGCCGCGCCAGACTTTCCGCCGTGGCGAACATTGCTTGCCCGTCACTGGAATGGAACGCGGGGGAATATGCCAGCAGGTATATGGAAAAGAGGAAGAGAAATAGGATACGCTTCATAGAAAGGTTGTCAGTGTTCAGTTGTCAGTTATCAGTTGAAAACAAAAAACTGATAACTGACAACCGGAAACTATTTTAAAATGTACAGATACAGCCGCCCGCGGTCAATGTCGGCTTGATGGGCGGGTGCGCGCCCGCCGAGCCACTGCGCCAGCGCGGTTTCTGCCGGGGTGGTGACGGCGGGGTCGGCATCGAAAACCCACACGGCATCGTTTTCTGCGGCGATGCGGTTCAGCAGGGCGGCGGTTTTTTCGCCCACCGATGTGGTTTCGTCGGCATAATCATCCAGCAGGTAAAAATGATGGTCGCCGCGCAGATATGGGAAAAACCAGTCGTATGCGTTTTGGCTGTTCAGCAGAATTGCTTCTTTGACCGGTTGCTCATCCAACCAGCGAATGGTTGCCCCGTATGGCGAGGCATCCAATCGGGCGGTGAAATACGCCGTTTTCAGCCGCGCGCCGGCGGGAATTGTCCCCGCCAGCAGAATGACGGTCAGCACCACCGGCGCCCAGCGTCGCACCCGAAGCACGGCGGGTGTCGCCGGTTGCCGCCAAATTATCAGCGAAAATTCCCCCGCCAGCAGCACGATAATCACCGTGCGGGTGATGACGGTGGCTGCCAGCAGCCAGTGTTCGCCGGGGAACATCGCAAAAAAGATATTCCCTTCGATGATATTCAGCGTGCTCAATATTGCCGCATAAATGCCGCCCCGCAGGTTGGGTATCAGCAGGGCAATGAAAATCAGCAGCCAGCCGAGCCACTGCGGACTGTACCCTTTTGAATACAGAAAAAAGAGGCTAACCGTGAGCGCAGTGAATGCCGTTACCACTTTCGGGCGTTGCCATTCGATGCGTCGGGTGTATAAAAATGCGCCAATTGCCGCGAAAATCAGCGAAATTGCGCCCCACGGCAGCGGCGAGCCGGGGGCATCGGCGGGTGTCCACGCCAAATTCCGCATATCCAGCGGGATGATGCCGTAATCGAAATTACCTTCCAGCAGCGCCCAGAGGGTTTCCCACGATTGCCGCGCGCCGGTAATTTGAAACGAACCGAATGCCAAATGCGGATTTTCTCGGAAGAACGGATAGCCGATGAGTGCCACCGTGCCGGTAAATATTGCCAGATATAGCAGGGTGCGCCGCACGTTCAGCGTAAAATTGAGGGCGGGTATGTGCCACTGCCCCCGTTCGTTGGGACGGGCAAGGGTTTGCACGCCGACCGGCAGCAGCATAACCGGCAGCAGTTTTATCATAAAACCCACACCGGTGAAAAATGCGCTCAAATACGGGCGATTTTCCAGCAGCAGGTAGAGACTCAGCAGAAAAAAGAAAAGCGGATAACTTTCAAACCAACCGGTGACAGTGTAAACGGGCACAAAAAAGAGGGCATACATCCACGCCGATTTGAAGGCTGTTTTCGGCGAAATTTTTTGGGCGATGAGATAGAGCAGGATGAAATTGCCGGTTTCAAAGAGCAAAAAAACGCCGCCCAACCCCAGCGAGAACCACAAGTTAGGATAATCCCACGGTGGCAGCAGGGTGCTGGCGCGCCAAACCCACAGCATCAGCAGGGGGAACAGCGGGGGGTAGGTTGTCCAAAGGGTACGATAGGGGATATACCCCTGCCGCGACAGTTGCGCAAATTCCCGATACCAGTAAAAATCGCTGAAATCGAGCACCAGTCCGCCGGGACGATACGCCACCAGCGTCAGCACGCGGAAGGTGACGAATAGAAGCAACAGTAGGATGAAGTTTCGGGTTTGAGGTTTCGGGTTCAAGGGCTCAAAGTTCAAAGTTCAAGGTTTCAGGTTCAAGGTTGCAGGGTGGCAAGTTCAAAGTTTCAGGTTCAAGGTTCAAAGTTCAGGGTTGCAAAGTTTACGCAATACGTTTTACGTTTTACGCATCACGCCTCACGCT
>CAYPNZ010000553.1:0-2080 GCA_964411845.1 uncultured Anaerolineaceae bacterium | reverse complement strand
ACCTTTCGGCAAAAAATGGAAAATAGTTGCCGGTTATCGGTATTCGGTTATCGGTGTTCCGTTATCGGTATTTTGGAGAAATGGCGAATAACCGAAGTATCTGTTCAGCCTGTCATAGCGAAACCCGTTAGGGTTGAAGCAACCCTCACTGCTCGCAACCGGAGATTGCTTCGCTGCGCTCGCAATGACAAATTCAACAGATGCTGCAAACAGCCACAAACCAAAAACTGAATACCGAATACCGACAACCGTTTACCGCTTGCAACTTTTTCCGCTATAATCCGTAATAGATGGTGTAGGGAGCGATGATGTCAGACACAGTAGCAACGGCAGATGCGCCGAATTTAGAGTTACAATGGATTGCCCGCGCGCGGCAAGGCGACCAACATGCGTTTTCGCAATTGGTAGCGGTGTACCAAAAACCGGTGTTCAACGTGTGCTATCGCATGCTGGGCAACCGCGGCGATGCGGAAGACGCGGCGCAAGAGGCGTTCATTCGGGCATACCTGAAATTGGAAACTTACGATGCCGCCCGAAAGTTTTCATCGTGGCTGTTCTCCATCGCCACCCATTATTGCATTGACCGCCTGCGCAAACAGCGAATGAAACTGGTTAGCTGGGATGATTTGCCGCCGTGGAATCCGGTTCCGGGGAAAATGTCGGAGCAGCCGGAAACGGCGGTGGTGGCAGATGAAAACACCCGCGAACTGCATGCCATGCTCGATACGCTTCCTGCCGATTATCGCGCCGCAGTGGTGCTGAAATACTGGCACGAAATGAGTTACGATGAAATCGCCCAAACGCTCGATACCACCGTCAGCGCCATCAAAAGTAAACTTTTCCGCGCCCGAAAAATGATGGCACAGGCGGCGAAAAAGAAGGAAACATCATCGCCGGCGGTGGGCATCACCGCCCCGCTGTCGGTGCTGTGAAAAGGTGAATCCGATGGATAAATTTACCGAAAAACTGCCCCAATATTTGGAAGATGCGTTAACCGAAACCGAAGTGCTCGAACTGGAAACCCACTTGGCGGAATGCGCGGTGTGTCAGGCGGAATTTGACGCGCTGACCCGCTTCGACCGCTTGCTGGCATCCGCTCCGATGGCATCGCCGTCGCCCGCTTTCATGCCCGTGTTTGAAGCCAAACTCGAACGGCGATTGCATCGGCGGCGCACGCTGGCGGGCATATTGCTGCTGGGAGTGCTTCTGTCGGCATTTGTCGGGGTGTCGGTGTGGTATGTCATCGGTTCGGGCGCGGCATGGTGGCAATGGGTGGACATCGGCAGTTTGTGGAAAGCGTGGTTCGCTGTGTTAAACAGTTTGGTGGCGGTCGGCATTACCGCCGGTACAATTGCAACGGTATTGTTCGATGCACTGGTAAAATTGATGCACCATCCGGCGGTGTGGGGTTATGTGTCGGTTGGTGTGGGACTGGTATGGCTGTGGGTGCAATTGTTCCGCCGGGTGGAATTGGCGCGGCAGCCGGTAGAAATTGGTTACCGGTAAACGGGTAATTTACCGACCATTGAAAGTTATCTTGGAGGCATTATGAAACGGATATTGATATTTGTTACGGCGATGTTGATGATTTTATTGCCGGCAGCCGCACCGGCATTGGCACAAACGCCCGGTTCGCAGGCGGGGCGGGTTATTTTCGGCTCGAATTTGACGTTGGGCGAAAGCGATTTTGTTGACGGCGATGTGGTTGTTTTCGGTGGCAGTTTGATGATGGAAAACGGCAGCAAAGTTGACGGCGATGTGGTTGTTTTCGGCGGCACAGTGGATATTGAAGGCAAAACCACCGGTGATGTGGTGGTCATCGGCGGCACGGCAACCGTCAACGGCGAAGTGAAAGGCGATGTGGTGGCAATGGGCGGCACGGTGGATGTCGGGGCGGATGCCCGCATTGACGGCGATGTCGCCACGGTTGGCGGGGTTGCCAATGTGGATGAATCGGCAAAAGTGGGCGGCTCGGTTGTGGGCGGACCGGAATTGCAATTTGGCAAAGACGGCATTACCGTCCTACCGAAAACCCCCCGCTCGCCGGAAACGCCCGCCACCCCGCGTCCGCCGTCCGTGC
>CAYPNZ010000552.1:0-2083 GCA_964411845.1 uncultured Anaerolineaceae bacterium | reverse complement strand
GAACAAACCGGTATAGTGCCCCACATGGGCGTGGGTCAGCAAAATGCCCGCCAGTGAATATTCGGGTGCGCGGGTGTACAGCATTTCCAATTGTTCGGGAAAATGGGGGGTGGCATCTGCCAGCCAAAATTGGCGGGCGCTGTGGTCAATCAACCCCAAACTGACGACCAACTGCCGCCGGGCGGGGGTTTCGCGGGCGCGGCGACAGGTTTCGCAGTGACAACCGGCGTGCGGCACGCCGCCATCTTGGGCAATACCGAGCAGAATAGCATCAACCATGATTTTTTTCGGCGAGGGCTTCATCG
Source organism: uncultured Anaerolineaceae bacterium (assembly GCA_964411845.1). Taxonomy (GTDB): domain Bacteria; phylum Chloroflexota; class Anaerolineae; order 4572-78; family 4572-78; genus JANTHQ01. The sequence continues at coordinate 1,778 of CAYPNZ010000552.1, read as the reverse complement.
CGCAAAACGCGCCGCAACACTTTTCCCGCCAGCGACATCGGCAACTCGTCGCGGAAAATTACTTTGCGCGGCACTTTATATTCCGCCAAATGTTCGCGGCAAAACCGCCGAATTTCGCCCGCTGTGGCGGATTCGCCCCCTTTTAATTTTACGTATGCCGTAATTTGTTCGCCGCGCACTTTGTGCGGCACGCCGATAACCGCCGCCTCTTCAATTTTGGGATGTTGGTACAGCACTTCTTCCACTTCGCGCGGGTACACATTGAACCCCGCCGTGAGAATCATATCTTTTTTGCGGTCAACGATGGTGAAATAGCCGTCGGCATCCATCACGGCGATGTCGCCGGTGTGCAGCCAGCCGTCGGTCAGGGTTTGGGCGGTTTCTTCCGGGCGATGCCAGTAGCCGCGCATAACCTGCGGACCTTTCACCAGCAATTCTCCCGGCTCGCCGACGGGCATTTCGGTGATGCCGTCTTCCGCGCTGACAATTTTTGCATCCGTGCCGACGGTGGGCACGCCGACCGTGCCGTATTTTCGCACCCCGTCGCGGGGATTTACATGGGTGACGCTGGCGGCTTCGGTCATACCGTATGCCTCGGCGATGCGCGCGCCGGTTTTGGCTTCAAATTGGCGGATGATTTCCACCGGCAGAGGCGCGCCGCCGCTGAAACAAACTTTGATGGAAGTCATGTCCACCGCATCCGCACCGGGAAAGTTGAGCACGGCGGTGTACAGTGCGGGCACACCCAAAAAGAAGGTCGGTTTTTCGGTTTTGATGGCGTTTACCAAATCTTTTATTTCAAACCGCGGCAGCAGCACCAGTGTGGCGGCAATGTGCATGCCGAGATTCATCACCGCCATGCCGTAAACGTGAAAAATCGGCAGGATGACCACGGCGCGGTCGGTGGCGGGCTGATGCCCCTGCAACAAAAAATGCCGAATCTGGCTGACGCTGGCAACCAAATTTCGGTGTGACAGCATGGCACCTTTGGGCAAACCGGTGGTGCCGCCGGTGTATTGCAAGCATGCCAGCGCGGTCGGCTCGGCGGGGTGCGGGTCGGTGAGCGGGGATGATTTGAGTAGTTTTTTGAACGAAAAAACGCGCTTGCCATCGTAGGGTACATCCACCCATTTGCCGTTCTTTTTCAGCAGGAATGGCATGGCTATGGCTTTGACGAAAGGCAGAAAATCTTGCACGCCGGTGGCAATAATGCGTTCGATGCCCAACTCGCGGCAGACGGCATCCACCTTGGGGAACATCAAATCAAGCGTGATGACCGCGTTCACGCCCGCATCGCCCCATTGGTGCGCCAATTCTCGTTCGACATACAGCGGGTTGGTCAGCACGGTGACCGCGCCAACCCACAGCGTGGCATAATAGGCAATAACCATTTGCGGGGAATTGGGCAGGATGATACCCACCCGGTCGCCCGGTTTGATGCCCAGCGATTGCAGCGCACCGGCAAATTTTTGCACGTGCGCCAGCAATTGCCGGTATGTCAGCGTTGCGCCCATAAAAACGGTGGCGGGATGGTTGGGGTATTCGGCGGCGGCTTGGCGCAAAAAATCGGGAACGGTCATATCGGGGATGCTCAGGGTGTGCGGCACCCCGTCATCGTAAAATTTTAGCCACGGGCGATTTTCCATAGGATATGTCTCCATTCTGTTTCAGTATAGAGCATTTTTGCCCGAAATTCAATGCGTCTCTGGTACTTGGGTGCGATTCAATTTGGGGGCAGGTTTGGAAAAATTTCATCTTTCTGTGCAGCCACGGGTTGA
>CAYPNZ010000551.1:0-2084 GCA_964411845.1 uncultured Anaerolineaceae bacterium | reverse complement strand
CCAAGGTTCAAGGTTTCAAGTTGCAGGGTTTCAGGTTGTCACGCATCACGCATCACGTTTCACGTTTTACGCAATACGTTTTACGTTTCAAGTCCAAAGTTTCGGGTCACGTTTCACGTTTCACGCAACCAATCTCTATTCTCCGAAGGTCACGGCATCCGGCGATGAGACAATGCTGACCCACGTGTGCCCCGGTTTGAGCGGAATTTCCGCCCCGGCGGCATCGAAAAAGTGCGGGGTGTCGCCGCGATTGTCGCTGCGCCATGTGCCGCGAAATGCCTGCCCGTCGCGGAAGACAATCGCCGCGCCCGTGCCGAACAGGTTTAGCCGGATGCCGGTATTGCCGAGACTGTCTTCCACCATTTCAGTATCTTCGTGCGGCACAACTTGCACCACCACATTTTCCACCCCGACCTGCTCGCCGGTGTTGCCATCCAAATGCGGGTCATCCCCCAGAAAACGCAGGTATTTCCCGCCGGCGGCATCGAAGGTGTATGCCACGTTGCTGCCGGTGACGGCGGGGTAATCAATGGCGATACGGGTTGCCGGTTCGCCGCCGCCGGGGGTGTCTCCAAAAGTGAAGCCGCGCAAGCCGGCAGGGGCGATATTCCAATTTGACAGCCAATTTTTCAACCCCGTCGCCCCGACGCGCAACCGCGTGCGGTAATCGTTGCCCACATTATCAGTGTATAGCCGGTTGCTGGGGTCATCCAAATCAATATCCAAATAGGCAAAAGGCGCAAAGTTTTTCAGCAGATAGCGCACATCGTCGCTGGCGCCGGAACACATCAGCGGGGCATTGTACAGCGCGCCCATATAATAATTTACCAGCCGCGCACTGCGAATGGGTCCGATTTGGGCGGGCGGCGTGTCGAAAAAGATACCGCTGAAACGGGTGATGCTGTACCCTTCCATAATATATTCATACATCACATCCGCCGCGCCGATGCCGAATTGCGGACGCGCCTGCGGGTCGTTGTTGATGCAGACGATAACCGGACGCGGCAGGCTGTCGGCGGCAAGCGGCGCACCGGTGAGCGGGTCGGTGCTGCCGGGAATGCCCCAGCCGCCATCGCCGGGCAGAGAGTTGTCTTCGTTGGGGGCGAGCGCGGTCAGTGCGTCGGCGACGGGGGGCGATGCCGGTGCGGGCGGCGGTGTGGCTTCGCTTTTGGCGGTAACGGTAACGGCGGATAGATTTTCCGGCTGCACATATTCTGCGTATAGCCAACCGGTGTTGCCATTTTGCAGACAGCACACTTCCAACCAATCGCCCGCATCGGTTTTGCCGACAATTTGCACGGTTTGGCTGAGGGTGGCACTGCCGACAATATCGGCGGTGATGGACGGGGCGGCGCGCACATTGAGCAAATCGCCGGTGACGATGCCCGGTATCGCGCCGGTGATGGTTTCGGCGGCGACGAGCGTTTGGGTGGCGGGGGCGACGGTCGGGACGGCGGCAACGGGAATTTCGGCGGGCGGAACGGTGGTATCCACAAATTGGGCGCTCACCCAGCCGGATAGCGGGTTACTGATTTGCCACCAGTCGGCGGTATCGGTTTTGCCGACAATTTGCACGGTTTGGCTGACGGTCACCGTGCCGACAATATCGGCGGCGGTGGACGGCGCGGCGCGCACGTTGACAATATCGCCATTCACCGTGCCGAGCGGTGCCGCGGCAGCACTCGGTGTGACTGCCGGGACGGGGGTGGCGGTTAAATTTGGCATGGGGGTTTGCCAGCGAGCCGCCAAACAGGGATAGGTCGGGGTGGCGGCGGGGGTTTCTGCGGGCGTGGCGGTTGAGGTGGCAGCCGTGGTTGGGGTGGGGGTTGTGGTTGCCAGCACCACCATCACATTGGTGGGGGTTGCCGACGGCAAAGTTTCGTTGCGGTTGGCGGGGGCGGTTTGGCAGGCTGCCAGCAGTATCGCGGCTGAAAAAAGCATCAAAAAGCGTCGCATGGTGACTCCGGTTGAATTTTTACCGGCGTATGATACCATAAGTTGCGTGAAAACGTGAAAATGTGAAACGTGATGCGTGACCCGAAACTTTGGACTTGAAACGTAAAACGTATTGCGTAAAACGTAAA
>CAYPNZ010000550.1:656-2086 GCA_964411845.1 uncultured Anaerolineaceae bacterium | reverse complement strand
CGCCAAAATCCTCGATTTCGACAAAACGATGGCGGGCTATCCCGGCGAAACACTCACCAGCGGGCGCATCATTCAGCCCGATGACATCGCCTCGTATTTCCACACCGGCGGCACCACCGGCACGCCGAAACTCGCCACCCACACCCATTGGAACGAAGTCACCGACACCTTTTTCGGGCTGGCAACCCTGCCCGTCACCAACGAAACGGTTATGTTCTGCGGCTTGCCGCTGTTTCACGTTAACGGCGTGGTGGTCACCGGCTCCATCCCGTTCAGTCAGGGGGCAACGGTTGTGCTCGGCACACCGGCGGGCTACCGCGGCGAGGGGGTCATCCCCAACTTTTGGAAAATCGTCGAGCATTACCGCGTCAACTATTTCAGCGGCGTGCCGACCGTGTACAGCGCCCTGCTGAATGTGCCGGTGGGCGATGCCAACATCAGTTCGCTGAAATTTGCCATTTGCGGCGCAGCGCCGATGCCGGTGGAAGTCTTTAAAGCGTTTGAAGAACGCACCGGCTTGCGCATTTTGGAAGGATACGGACTGACCGAAGGGACGTGCATCAGTTCGGTCAACCCGGCGTATGGCGAGCGGCGCGTCGGTTCCATCGGGTTGCGACTGCCGTATCAAGAAATGAAAACCGTCTGTTTGGATGCCGCCGGAAATTACCGCCGCGATTGCGCCCCCGATGAAATCGGCGTGGTGGCAATTCGCGGGGCGAATGTCTTTCCGGGCTACAAAAATGAACGGGACAACGAAGGCATTTGGATTGATTGCGGCGACGGCGGCGCCCCGTGGCTCAACACGGGCGATTTGGGCAGAATGGATGCCGACGGCTATTTTTGGCTCACCGGGCGGCGAAAAGAACTCATCATCCGCGGCGGACACAATATCGACCCGAAATTGATTGAAGACCCGCTGCACCGCCATCCCGCGGTGGCGCTGGCGGCAGCCGTCGGTCGCCCCGATGCACACGCCGGTGAACTGCCGGTGGCTTATGTGCAACTGGTCGAAGGGCAAACGGCAACGGAAGAAGAATTGCTGGCATATGCCAAAGAAAACATCGGCGAGCGCGCCGCCGTGCCAAAAGCGATACACATTATCGAAACAATGCCGCAAACGGCAGTGGGGAAAATTTTCAAGCCCGCTTTGGCACGCCGCGAAGTGGCAGACGTGTACCGGCAGGAAGTCAGCGCCATTGACGGCGTGGCTTCCGTGACCGTGGACGTCACCCCCGACAAAATTCACGGCACGCTGGCACACATCACCGTGCAGCCGGATGCGGGTGCAAACGCAGACGCGCTCAAAGCGGAAATCGAGCGGACGCTGGGGCAGTATACCATTCGATATGAAGTGAAGATTGGTTGATTGGAGATTCTTCTACCTGACTGACAGTTCTAAACATCAGAACGCAGATGATGCGGATGTCACG
>CAYPNZ010000550.1:0-646 GCA_964411845.1 uncultured Anaerolineaceae bacterium | reverse complement strand
GGAGTTCCTGTGCTCGTACTCACAAGGCACAAATGAGAATGCCCGTTCAACAATCCTACGATAAAAGTGCATAACTTTCGATGAATTTTTGAAACGTCAACACTAATCGTCGTCTTCCACCAGCGTGAATTCCCACCCGCACCAAAATTCGCCGTTGTATTCATCGGGCGGGGCGGCGATGGCGCGGGTGCGGATGCGCGGGTCAATTGTTTTGGCGAAACCGGTATACTCCACCACTCCAACCGGCTTGCACGGAAAGGCGGTCATCCCTTTACGGTGGCGCGCCGATTGCACCCGGCAATCCACCATTTTGAAGATGAGCGTGTTTTCGTCCGGCTGCGTCATTGATTGCTCATTCAGGCGGGCATACAACCGAAATTGCAGCGCTTTTTTCAGTGCGGGAATGCCGCCCCCCGGTTTCATCCCCAGCCGTTTCATAATCCGTTTGGCTTCAATAACCGTAAAACGTTCCCACGCCTCAATATCCAACTCAATGGCTTTATTGATGCCATCGTGACGTTCCACCGCCTGAAACCACAAGCCATCGTGTGCCAGCCAGTTTTTGGCGGCATCTTCCAGCAGGTCAATCAATTCCTCTTTCGATAGTTGGCGCAACAGTTCTCTATCCGGCATTGGAATCTCCTTT
>CAYPNZ010000549.1:0-2089 GCA_964411845.1 uncultured Anaerolineaceae bacterium | reverse complement strand
AAAAACATATTTTCCCAAATTGAAGACCGTCATCATCCACACCGATACCGGTTTGAGCGAGCGCACTCGTCAAGCCGTAAAAGCCGCCGGGTCGGCGGGTGTACCGATTATCACCGGGCGATACACCGGCGTGATGGGCAACGGGGGCGGCATTGCCGCTATTTTGCACGGCGCCCGGCAACTCAACGCGCGGGCAACCGTTATTTTAAACAGTCACACCACCGATTTGCCCGCCGAATGGATTCCGGCGCTGGCAACGCTGGCGCTCAACGGGCACGCCGATTTGGTCAAAGCGCGGTACAGTTGGCATCCGCCCGACAGCGCGCTGAACGATTTGCTGCTTTACCCGTTTACCCGCGCCGTATGGCAATTAAAACTGCATCACCCGGCGGCTGGCGATTTTGCCGTATCTTCTCGGCTGGCAGCATTCATTTTGCAGCAGGATGTATGGGGCACGGAAGTCAATCGTTTCGGGTTTGATATTTGGTTGAGCACCGTTGCCGCTATGCGCGGCTGGCACATCGCACAGGCAGCCGTGGGCGAAAAACCGCCCCTGCCCACTGTATCGGAAACGCAAACGATGAGTCGCTTTTCCGACACGGTGGGCACCATGTTTCGGCAATTGCCGCGGAAATATCGCCGCCGGCGGCAACCGATGCCGCCACCCAAAATTGTTACGTTCACCGAATTTTCGGCGGCAGCCCCGCCGACGCCACCACCGGAAATTGACCCCGTCCCGCTGATTGAAACCCTTACCCTCGGCTGGATGGAATATCGGCGGTTATGGCAGCGTATCATGTTCCCCGAAAATTTGGCAACGGTGGAATATCTTGCCAGCCATCCCGCCGCATCTTTCCACTTTCCGCCCAATCTGTGGGCGAAAATTGCCTATGATTTTGCGGTTGTTTACAATAAAGGGGAACGCGACCCGGACGCTGTGGCAAAATCGCTGTACCCGCTTTTTATGGGGCGGCTCGCCAGCTTTGCCGGCGAAATTGCCGGTTTAACCGCCGTCGGGCGCGCGGGAACCGTTGCCGCGCAAGCCGTGGAATTTGAAGACCTGCTGCCATATCTTGATTATCGGTGGGAAAAATATCTGCCGTGGGTTGACAGCGGCGAAAAAAGGTAGATTGCAACCGCTGAATTTGTCGTTTTAACGCAGTCTATCGAACAAAACCAACCAAAACAGAGAGAGAACCCCATGACCATTAAATTTGGCACCGACGGCTGGCGCGCCGTCATTTCCGATACATTCACTTTTGAAAATTTGCGGCTGGTTTCGCAAGCCGTCGCCGATTACCTGCTGGAAAACGCACCGAATGCCCCGGCAGTGGTTATCGGCTTCGATACCCGTTTCCTGTCCGACCGGTATGCCGCCGAAGTGGCAAAAGTTATGGCGGGCAACGGCATCATCGCCCATCTCACCCGCGCCGATTGCCCCACCCCGGCTATCAGTTACAACGTGGTGCACAAAAAAGCCAACTTGGGGGTGATGATAACCGCCAGCCACAACCCGCCGCGGTACAACGGCTTCAAACTCAAAGCCGATTACGGCGGGGCGGTAACCAAAGAAGTTACGCAAAATATCGCCGCCCGGCTGGACGAAAACCGCAATCGGGGCAAACACCCCCGGTTGATGCCATACGAAGATGCGCTCGCCGCCAAATTGATTCGCCGTTTCGACCCCGCGTGGGCATATTACGAGCATCTGACCAGCAACCTGATTGACCTCGACATCATCTCGGAAGGCGAATTGCGGGTGGTTGCCGACGGTATGTACGGTTCCGGGCGCGGCGCATTCCGCGAAGTGCTGTCGCGCACCCGAACCCACGTTTTCAATATCCGGTCGGAAATGAACCCCGGTTTCGGCGGCATTCACCCCGAACCCATCGCCCGTTATTTGGAAGAATTGGTTGCCACCATGAAACAACGGCATGCCCACATCGGGTTGGCAACCGACGGCGACGCCGACCGCATCGGCGCGGTAGATGCGCTGGGCAACTTTATTGACCCGCATCACATCATGGCGCTCAGCCTGCGCTATCTGTATGAAAAACGGGGTTGGCGCGGCGCAGTGGTCAAAACGGTC
>CAYPNZ010000548.1:0-2091 GCA_964411845.1 uncultured Anaerolineaceae bacterium | reverse complement strand
GGGGGGGTGATGCGTGAAACGTGATGCGTGATGCGTGATGCGTGAGACTTTGAACCTTGAACCTTGAACTTTGAACTTTGAACATTGAACATAAAACCTGAAACCGCAAACAGCAATCCGACAACCCACAGCCACCGCGAATCTACTGCCGGGGCAGAAACACCGAACGCCAGCGTTTGGGCGATGGTGAGCAGTTTTTCGCCGGGAGAAGCCGGAGTCAGCAATGATTGGGGCCAGGTGCTCAACTGCCGAATGGCAATCGGCAGCCACGGGCTGAACAGCACCGGCAGCAGCAATTGCGCCGCCAGCCATGTCAGCAAACGGCGTTTCCGCTGCCACAAAAAAAAGAACGCGGCAAGATTCACCGCCGCCGGCATCACCGGAAAGGCGTAATGCGTGTACAGCCCCGCTGTGGCGGCGAGTGTGTACCCCGCCAGCCACCGCCTTTCGCCCTGCCGCCAATATTCCGCCGCGAAAAACGCCGATAGCGCACCGAGCAGCGCCAGCAGCATATACATGCGCGTTTCTTGGGCATAATATATCTGAAACGGACTGACCGCCGCCAGCAATGCCGCCAGCACACCGGCTTGCCCGCCGAACCATCGCGCCCCCAGCCGAAAAATGACCGCCACCAGCAGCACCCCCAGCGCGGCAGACAGCGCCCGAACCGCAAATTCGGAATCGCCCCAACCGGCAACCCAAATTTTTAACAGCCAATAATACAGGGGGGGATGAATATCGTGTGCGGTGCGGATGGCAATTTCGGCGAAAGAACGATGCGCCAGCGCCACGCTGTTCCCTTCATCTGACCACAGCGATTGTGTCCCCAGCCGAAAAAAACGAGTTGCCGCAGCAAGCAACAGTACCACCGCCGCGGCGATGCGTTCGTTTGCCGGGTTGTTCGTTCGCTTTTTTGCCACAGAGCTCATTTTACAATAAATCCGTCAATTGCCACCGCCCCGCCGGTGGTGGTGAGGGTGATGGTATGCGTTTCTTTTTTCCACGAGCGAAAGACGGTTGTTTCTGTTTGAGTGAGTGAAATGGTTTTTGCCGGTTGATGGTCAATCTGCACGGATAATGATCCATCGGAGGGAACGACCGCTAATTTTAACATACTACCCGAAAAAGTGAATGAAACCGTCTCCCCTGCCCTATCGGTTGCCATTACCCCGCCCAAAATCGCCGCATCATTTTTTTCGGCGTGCCAGCCGGCGCTATACCGTACCGCCCAATGATTTTCCTGATGCCAACCGCGATACATAACCGGCGGTTGGTTGGCGGCTTTTTTCAGCGCATCATATACCGGCATCGGTGTGAAGTCCGGTTCGAGCAAGCGGAAAAAATACTGCGGATTGCCGTCTTTCAGTTCTTGGTCGGTGGCTTGTTTTAAAAACCAATAAAAACCAACGCCAATCCACGGCATTTCCTGCTGAATCCGTTGATATGCCAGCACGGTATAGCGAGCCTGCTGTTCCGGCGAAACCTGCCCGTAGATGGGTGGAATGCCGCTGCCGGGCGGCGTGGCGTTCCATGCCATTTCGCTGAGCCAGATAGGCTTGTGGGCGTCGCCATTGCGCACCATAATATCGCGGATATACAGCGGGCGCGAAAAATTCAGCACGCGGGGTTGCATACGGCGGTCATACGGACCGCTCCACAGCCCGTACCCCTGCATTGCCAGCACATCGAAATATGGTGCGCCGCCCGCATCGTACACTTGCTGCAAAAAGAGCGCATCGGTCAACCCACCGGGGCTAATGCCTTCCCGCCGCTGCCGGTCAATTTCAATGGTGGCTGCCAGCGCGCCCATCACCACAATGGCATCGGGGTCAACGGCTTTAATGCGGGTGTAGCCTTCTTTCAATAACGCCACATATTCGGCGGCATTGATGGGGTATTCGCCCCATTCCGGGTAAATATTCGGTTCGTTCCAGATTTGGTAAACATGGATGCGCCCTTTATACCGTCGGGCAACGGCTTCCACAAAATCGCCGTAATCGCTGATGTTGTCCGGTGGTGCAAATGCACCGACCACATTCCCTTTGGCGCGACTCCACGCGGGGGGGTTGCTCAACCGCGCCATAATTTGGA
>CAYPNZ010000547.1:0-2098 GCA_964411845.1 uncultured Anaerolineaceae bacterium | reverse complement strand
AATTGTGTTTTGATGTCCATGGTTACTCCAATTCGGTGTTTTGGTGGTGCTGTGTATGGGGTGCGGTTGCAACATTGCCGTTCGGCAGCAGGTTTTCCAGTGTACCGACCAACTCATCCCAATTAAACGGTTTTTGCAAAAAGCCTGCTGCACCGGCTGCCGTCACTTGGGTGCGATGGTCAATGCCGGAGGTTATCACCACCGGTACACCGGCAACCGCCGGGTTCCGTTTCAGTGCATCCAGCACATCCAACCCAAATTCAGCCCCCAAATGATAATCGAGCAAAATCAAATCCGGGTTTTCCGTGACGATATGGTCAATGATTTGGCGGCTATCGGTTAAAATTGCCGTCTCATATCCATTCAGTTTCAAAACTTTTGAAACGAGCTGGCAGGTTAGCGGCTCGTCATCAACTACCAGTATTTTTCCTTTGGTCACAAAATAGTCCTTTTCAATGATACGATTGAATTATACCACAGGGCAGAACCTGCTGCCAACCGTTTGAATTTTTCTTGGAACTCGCAGGGCTTGCGCAGTTTTCACCCTTCGATACACCCTATCGGGTTACTCAGGGTGAAGCACATCCTGAGTAGGTTCGACCGCAGAGAGAGCCGTATCGAAGGGTGTGTTTGGCAGCCCGTTTGCGCAAGTCCTGACTCGGAAAAATTGGCATCGGGCATCGGGTTTGGGCGTGAAAACCGGGGTGTATTCGCAATTTTGCCGGTTCTTCAAAAAATTTTTGCCGAAAAGAGATCCAATCCGCCGAAAGCATCGTATATATCAGCAACCAATCGACATTTTCAAAAGAAAAGGAGAAAACAATGTCAACAAAACACAAACTTTTTGCAATTGGCTCGCTATTGATTCTGGTGCTGGCGATTATTTCGCCGATGGCATTTGCACAGGGACCGACGGTACAAGTTACCGACCACCCCACTATGGGCAAAATCCTCACCGATGGCAACGGAATGACTCTGTATCTGTTTCTGAAAGATACCGAAAATACCAGTAACTGCTACGATGGGTGCGCCACCAACTGGCCCCCCCTGCTCGTTTCAGATGGTGAAACCCCCACCGCCGGCGATGGTGTTTCCGGTGTGCTGGGCACAACCACCCGCACCGATGGCACGGTGCAGGTAACTTATAACGGGATGCCGCTCTATTTCTTTGCCGCCGATGCTCAGCCGGGAGATGTCAACGGTCAAAACGTGAAAGACGTGTGGTATGTGGTGCATCCTTCCATTGCAGAGATGACAACCGCCAACCCAAAAATTAACACTGCGGAAAATGCGGAACTGGGCACAATTTTAACCAGTCAAGGGTTCACCCTGTATCGTTTTGCGAAAGACACCGAAAATACCAGCAACTGCTACGACGGTTGCGCTGCCAACTGGCCCCCCCTGCTCACCGGCGATGGCAATTTCACCGCGGCGGATGGCATTGACGGCACATTTGGCACAATTACCCGCACCGATGGCGGCACGCAGATAACTTATAACGGGATGCCATTGTATTTTTGGAAAAACGATATGCGCCCCGGCGACACCAACGGGCAAGGGGTAAAAGATGTGTGGTTTGTGGTTAACCCCGGCGATAGTATGATGGCGCCCGCTATGCTGCCGGTTACCGGCGACGAGCCGGTATCTTCGCCGCTGAATGGCAACATTTTGCTGGTGTTGGTCGGTGCAACGGCACTGATTTTCGGGCTGGCACGCCGCTTTGCCCGCCAAACGCGCTAACTCCCTCTCCCCTTTTTTAGGAAGATTGGTTTTGTGGAAGCCAATCTTCCTTTTTTGTTGCCCAAATCCAACCGAAAATCAATACCGACAACGCCAACACCGAGATTCCCGCGCCCCACCAAAACGTGGCGGGAGAAAAAACCATCGTCACGGTGTGCGCCCCCGCCGAAACGGGCACGCCGCGCAGCACGCTGTCCACCCGCGTGATGGGGGTCGGCACGCCGTCAACCGTGGCGCGCCAGCCGGGATATGCGATTTCCGACAGCACCAGCAAGCCGTCGGCGGCGGCATTCACCCGCACCGAGAGCCGATTCGGTGCGAAAGCGGTCACGGTGGCGGATTCGGCGGCGGCATTTTC
>CAYPNZ010000546.1:0-2108 GCA_964411845.1 uncultured Anaerolineaceae bacterium | reverse complement strand
CGAAATTGCCGGTTTCCTTTTTCCGGTGCTGATTTTCTACCCGTTCACTCGAAAAAAACCACGGTTGAACAGTCTGCTGGCAATCACCGCCGGGCAATTTGTTTTCTGGGCGATGGGACCGCAGCACGTGCGATTTTTGCTGCCCCTTTTTCCCGCCCTCAGCGTGCTGACGGCGCACGTGCTCGGCGATATTTCGACGCGGGTGATGCCCCCGGCAACGGCGAAAATTCCGGTTGCCGGGCTGGTGGGCGGCACACTGATGGCAACCCTGCTGTATACCGTCATCTGGTTCGCCGATGTGCGCCCGCTGCGGGTTATCAGCGGACGCATTGCCAAAGCCGATTTTCTGGCAGCGCGGGTGGAACCGTTTGCCGCCGAGCAATTTGTGCAAAAAACACTGCCGCCGTCGGCGCGGGTACTGCAAGTGTGGGACGCGCGCGGCTATTATTGCGATGCGCGCTGTGTGGCGGATATCGAACCGTCGCAGTGGACGCGCATCGCCGCCACCGCGCCGACCGTTGGGGGGGCGGCGGCATCGCTGCGGACGCGGGGCATTTCGCATTTGATGGTCAACCGCGCCAACACCGAATTTCTCGCCCCGTCGGATGCACGTGCTCGCCAATTTTTGCTGGATGATTTTTTGCCCGCCTGCGGGCATCAAATTTACGCCGACGCTCACGAACAAATTTTTGAGGTGGTATGCCCATGAAAATAAACTTGCCGAAAAAAAATATGCTCGTCACAATACTGCTGTCGTTTTTTGTGCTGTTGGCAATTCCATTGGGATGGGATAGCCCTTATTTGGGCGTGCGCTATTTCAGTGTCGGATTGACCGTTGGCGGGATTGTGTTTTTTTTACTGTGGCGGCGCACAATATCCGCGCCTTTTTCCATCCCGACGATTATCGCGCCGATGAGCCTTTTTGTTTTGTTTCAGGCAATACTGCTCGCTCGCACCCCACTGCCACTGTATGGTATTGATAAAATTTTGGTCAATCTGGCACTTTTGCTGTTTTTTGTCATTTTTACCGATACCGTCCGGCAACGTTTTGTCACACCGCACCGGTGGGAAAACGCGCTTCTCCTTTCCATCGGGTTGGTCGCAGCGGTAGAGATGCTCCCCATTGCGGCATGGTATCTGCGCTGGATAAACATAAACGGGGCACTCTTTCCTCTGCCGCCGCTGGCATATCGCCTGCCGGGTGTGCTTTTGGTGCATGCAAATATCGTCGCCGGGGTGGTGAATATCGCTTTCGGTATTGCGTTGGTACGGTTTCTGCAGCAATCGGTATGGAAAACGCGCATTATATGGGCAATATTCCTGTTTTTTTTAATGACGGTGATGTATTTCAGTTCTTCGCGCGGAGGAATGCTGGGTATGTTCACCGAAATCGCGGTCATCCCCCCCCTATTTTTCGGTGAACATTTCAGCCGGATACTGCGCCGCGCAAAACGCGCGCAATGGTGGCAACGGTATTGGCGGCAATTTGCCATCGGGACGGTGGTTCTCGGCGGAATACTGTTGCTGGCGGTGCAGCGCCTCGCACTGACCCCGGGCAAAAGGGCTATCTTTTCTGCTTCTGCTCGAACCGGAATATGGCGATTGAGTTGGCAAGTATTCCAAACCTCGCCGGTGTGGGGGGTGGGCACAGGCGGGTTCGACCCGCTGTATGTGCGTTTTGGGCAGATACCGCCCGGATATGTTGCCCCGCATGCGCACAATCTCGGCATTCAAATTCTCGCCACCACAGGGATAATCGGAGTGTTGATAACATTGGTCGGCATGGGCACGGGTGTTTGGGCACTGTGGAAAGTTGTCAACACCAATGTGCCGCAATTTGCCGCGTATCTCGGCATTTTTGCCGCGATGGGCGTTCACCATTTGGTGGATTATCTGCTGTGGCAGCCCGTTTACGCCGCCGATTTTCTGTTGGTGGTGGCGCTCACATTTGCCGCCACCCCGCAGCGCACCCGGGTGAGAATCCCCGTTCGCGTTGCCGGGTCTATTCTGCTTGCCGGAACCACCCTCTTTTTGTGGGGAACGATGGTCTCGCTCCGGGGATATTCGCGCTATTCGGCGGGGATTGCCGCCGCACAACGCGGAGACAT
>CAYPNZ010000545.1:0-2111 GCA_964411845.1 uncultured Anaerolineaceae bacterium | reverse complement strand
TTATTCGGCTAATATTCAAGATGCCGCTTGACTTTTAACACGGTATCTGAGGTTACAGGGCTGTTGCAAAGTTACTTGACAAATGATATTCTGACGCAAACCGTAGGGGCACGCGGCGGCGTGCCCCTACACCACCGCAAAAACCGTAAATTTTTCACCGGAATCACATCGAAAGTTGTAGGGGCGGCTCGCGAGCCGCCCCTACGGAAACAATTACAGCCAACCGGCAGTCTTAAAATTTACTTTGCAACAGCCGTGACTGAGGTTAAACTCAGATAGACGAACTGCCAAATTTGTGATACACTATTAGCCGTATAGTACCAGTTACATCAGCACGAAAGGCACGTTTATGGGAACTTCTGCGTCTTCCCGGTGGGCTATTCTGGCTTACCTGAATCACGATGACCCCGCCCTGCACCGGCTCACCGAAATTGAGGCATCACCGGAAATACAAATTTTTCTCCAAACCAATTATGCCGACACCGCCGAGCGGCGCACGCTTCACGTTTCGTCTGCGCCGTCGCCGCTGACCGTCCCTTTCACCGGTTTCGGCGACCCCGTTATGCTGGCTGATTTCATCGTGTGGGCACTGGAAAATACCACCGCCCCCCGGCTGGCGCTCCTCTGCCGCGCCGGAAAAATCAGCGGGTTCGACACCACCGCGCCGGTACAGCCCACGTTGCCCGAATGCGAAATTGAGCAATTGCGGCAGGTGCTGTTTCAAAGTTTGAAAGACACCGACCACCAAAAACTCGATGCGTTGCTGTTGCTTTCTCCCGCCGGGCAATTCATTGAAATCGCCGACCAATTGGCGGATGTTGCCCTGTTTCTCATCGGCGCGCAAACCGACCCGCCCCCGCCCGACAGCATCGGGACGATGATACACCGCTGGCAGCGCGCCGCCGCCGAAGCCCCCCTTTCGCCGCGCGCACTGGCAGCGCACGCCGTCGCCGAAGCCCCCACCCTGTCGGCAATCAATCTGGCGCGGTTGAACAATGTTACCCGCGCTTTCGATGCCCTGACAATGGCGCTGCTGCAATCGCTGGGGGATGACATTATTTGGGCAACGATGTGGCACGCCGAACGGGAAAAAATCTTCCCCGCACTGCCCGCCGCCGCAAAATACCGTCAAACCAATCTTGATTTGGCGGCATGGCTGGAATTTGTGCAGGCGCGGTTGAGTGCCGCCGCCCGCAACGCCATCCCCCGTTGGTATCTGAAAAAGATGAAGAAAACCGACGGCGCGATTCGCGCGGAATTGCGCCGCATCGGGCGGCATACCACCGACCCCGCGTCACTGGAAGCCGCACTGACCGAGCATCTCCACACCCTCCCCGAATGGCTGGCAAACGATTTTATCATCATCCAAAGCCAGCGCCGCCGCGCTACCAACCTTGCCGCTATGGCGGCGCGAATTTTATCGCTGCTGCGTGACACGGATGATATTGTGCTGACCGCTGCCAAAACACCGTTTCGGCACGGTATTTCCATCTATCTGCCGCGCAATATTGACCGGTTGACCGAAAGCAGTTATTTGGGGCTTGATTTCTGCCGGCACACCCACTGGACATCGCTGCTGGGGGCAATCAATCTCATCGCCAAACACCCGCGCGCGCTGTGGCGGCTGTCAAGTTCGCTGCTGACCACCGCCAACAGCGCCGTGCGCGAAGATTTGCTGCGGCGGCTCATCGGTCCCGAATCGGTGATGGTCGGCTTCCGCGAACAGTTCCGCGCGCTGGCTGCCCCCGCCAAATTGACCCTGACACTGGAACCGCAAAACAGCGCCGCCCCCGCCGCCGACCCCATCCACACCACCGACATCTACCGTCTGCGGCTGGAATCGCCGGAAACGGGTGCAACCGTGCTGGAACAGCATAGCCGCGTCAACCCGCAAACAATTGATGCCGCGCTGGAAGGGCTGGAAGATTTGCTGACCCGCGGCTGGGTGAATGCACATCGAATGCATTTTTTGGAATCGCTGGGACGCACGCTGGGCGAAGACATCATCCAAAATTTGGCAGACAGCCTGCAAAACGAATATCGTCAAATGGCGTGGCTGGGCAGCGGTGTGCCACATTTGCAATTGCAACTGCCGCGCCAATTGATGCGCT
>CAYPNZ010000544.1:0-2122 GCA_964411845.1 uncultured Anaerolineaceae bacterium | reverse complement strand
ATGCATAAAAAGCGGGTCTTGGGTTAAAACGTCTATCCAACAATCCGTTACGGGGATAGTACCCCCGGTCGCTGTCAATAAAAGTATCAACGAAAACGGTGGCATTTGCCAGTGTTCGGCTGGCGTTATAGGCATCAACAATAAAAGATTGCAATTTGGCGTCGTCATCGAAACGAACGCCCTCGTTTTGACGCGGCAATTGCAGGTTTATCAATTTGATGCGGTTACTGTGACGAGCGATATTTTGCAGCGTAGAACCCGGTTCGTCCCACGGAGAAACTCTGAACGTCACGCCGATGTCATCCGCCTGACTGCCGAGCAAAGATAGCCATTTTTCTGCCGTGGCTGCCTCTTTATATGAAAAACCGTGTCCGGCAAAATGTTGAAACGTTTTGCCGTCGCCGGCGTGCTCTTTGAGCGGTACCACCGGTGCCACAAATAATTGTCCGGCAAACGCTTGTTTTGCCCGGTTAACGGCAATATCAATTTTAAAGGCGCTATGTTCCGGGATGATGATTTCCCAATTTTGCACCAAGCGGTTATGTGTTTTGATGGTTGCCAATGTTGTTTGGTTGGGTATACCGAGACTATAAACCGTAAATTTAAATCCAAGTTTCACAAAATCAGCAAGCCGTTGCCGAACATCGGCGTTGGCAAGATCGGCGAAGGGTACGCGCAAATTTGTAACCCCCAACTCAAGCAGGGCAAGCAGCAGGTCATCGCGATACGCCTCTTTACGGGTAAATTCGTCTAACCCGTCGGCTGCCAATTCGATGCGCCGTCCCCATCCCCGTCGCAGGGTAACGCCGAGCATGTCAGAGGGTCTGTTGACAATTTGATGGGGCTCAAACTTTGGCATATCATCCGCCAATTTGCCCGCACCATAGGTTCGGACGGGTAGAATTTCATGTCTGTCGGCGTAAACCCGCACCAAAAAGAAACCGAGTTTTGCCGTGTCGTTGCGACCGTATTCGTCTCCCGGTGCTATGGTTGCCAATTCCGAATATTCCGGTCGGACAAAAGTGGTTGAGGGCAAACTGTAATAGAAGGTATTTTTGTAAACCCCGACAAACACGTTGTGCACGTGCCCTGAAAAAACCGCTTCCACTCGATATTGCTCGAAAAGGTTCAATAACCGGCTGCGGGCGGGTTCGTCTATATTGTCATAATGGGTGGGTTCATGCGGGTCGCAGATGAACAGCGGATAGTGCATAAAAACAAAAGGGCGAAGCCCTTGTGTGCGGGCAAACCGAAGTTCGTTTTCGAGCCAGATTTGTTGCGCCTGAGCCCGCTCAAAATCGGTATTCATTACCGGCGTGTCGAGGCAGATAAAATGGCACGTTTGGTTGGAAAATGATTGGTATACGGGTCCCCAATATTTAACAAAAACGGTGTGGCTGTTTTCTTCCACCACCGGCGCGGGCAACCATGCGTTCGGTTTGTCGCCAATGTCGTGGTTGCCCGGCAGGGCATAAAATTTGGCTTGAATTTTCGAGAAAATGCGGTGCGCCTGCTTTACGGTTTCTTCGTGATTGCTCAAAGCGGGAATCGGGTGAACCAAATCACCGAGGTGAACGACAAAATCGGGGTGCAATTTGTTTACGCACTGCACCGTATATTCCGCCCGCTCGACTGTCAACCGGTTTGAGGCGTAACCGCCCTCTTCGACGGTATTTTGCAAGCGAATATGGGAATCTGACAATACCGCAAATTGAAAAAGCACTTCGTTGGACTTTCTATCGTTTCCCATTTTGGCTGCCCGTTTTAAAACCCTTTCAATTCGCTGAAATCGGCGTACCCTTTGGTTAAATCGCGGATGTTTTGCAACAATGCCAACCGGTTGGCGCGGATATTTTCATCGTCTGCCATCACCAACACTTCATCGAAAAAAGTGTTGATGGGCGAAACCAACTCGCGGCGAATGGCATCAATCACCGCCGACAGCGGCGACGCGGGCGACAGTGTGGCGCGCACCCGTTCCAGCGCGGCGTAAAGTGCCCGTTCCGCCGGTTCTTTCAGCGCGGCGGGCTGCAGGGTGTATCGTTCATCCAATTTACGGACGATGCGCACACAGCGGGCATAGGCATCCAGCACCGATTCCCAATCTGCGGCAGCAACGGCA
>CAYPNZ010000543.1:0-2136 GCA_964411845.1 uncultured Anaerolineaceae bacterium | reverse complement strand
CGCTGTACTTCCGGGTCGTTATATTTTCGCCCCATGAAGCGTTTGATGGAAAAGATGGTGTTGGCGGCATTAACCACCGATTGTCGTTTGGCAATTTGCCCGACCAGCCGTTCGCCGTTTTTGGGGTTGATTGCCACTACTGAAGGCGTGACGCGGCTTCCTTCGGCGTTGGGGATAACCACGGGCGAACCGCCTTCGATAACGGCAACCACCGAGTTGGTGGTTCCCAAATCTATGCCGATGATTTTGCTCATAAAAGTCTCCTTGGCGTTATTGGTTTTCGGTATGCCGAAAACCGAATACTACTGTGCCACCCGTACCAAACTGGGGCGCAAAACGCGGTCGCCGCGTTTGTACCCTTTGCGCAATTCGGCGATGATGGCGTTCGAGTCGTGTTCGGCGCTTTCTTCGTGTGTCACCGCTTCGTGCAGGTTGGGGTCGAATTCCCCGTCGGTGGCGATAGACTCTACATTATAATCTTCCAGTATTTTTTGCAACTTTCGCTGTACCAATTTGAAGCCTTCAACCCAGTTGGCTTCCTGCTCGGTCAGTGTATCGGGAATATTTTGGAATGCCAAATCAAGGTCGTCCAGCACGGGGAAAAGTTGGGCGATGATTTTGGCGGTCAATTCCTCTTCGCGCCGGGCGGCTTGTTCCATTTGCCGCCGTTTGAAGTTTTGCAGTTCGGCGGTGGCGCGCTGCCAGCCGTCTAAATTTTTGGCGGCTTCGGCGCGGGCGGCTTCCAATTCGGCTTGAAGGTCTGCCGCCGACGGTGTTTCGGCGGCTTCGGTTTCGGCTTCATTGGGTGTGGTTTCTTCTGTATTTTCAGTGACGGCAGCGTCTTTTTCTGCTTGTTTGTTTGCGTTTTTCTTGCTCATAATTCCCCCGAAAATCATTTTTATGGTGTGGGACCGTAAAGGTCGGTGATGAGATTGCTCATCAGGTGCGACATATATTGCACAATTGAAACGGCGCGCTCATACGGCATACGGATGGGACCCACCACGCCCAACGCACCCGATGCGCCCTGCTCGGAGCCGTAGCGCGACAGGATGATGCTCACTTGCGACAGGTCGTCCCATTTTCCTTCGCCGCCGATGATAATTTGCACGCCTTTGGCGGGCAGCGCCTGCCCGATGAGTTGTTCCAGCAGGTGGCGTTCTTCCACCACGCGGATGATTTGTTCCAGCGTATCGTTGCGCACGGCGTGTTCTTCCAGCAGGTGGAGCAAACCGGCGTGATACATTTCGCTGGTGGTGCGGTTGTCTATGCGCTGCATTGTTTCGGTGACCACATCGGCAACCTGTTCTGCCAGCCCGCCGGTGAGCGTGGCAGATACGGCGCGCACGGTTTGCAGGTCTGCGCCTGCCCATAAATCGGTCAACTGCCGCGAAATGGAGCGCAGTTCGTCTTGGGTGTGCGGTTGTTCCAAATTGATGATTTGCTGTTTGATGGTGCCCTCTTGCAGCACTAAAATTAGCAATGCCACGTGGTCGTGGATGGAAATCAGTTCAACGTGTTTTACGCGGCAGCGGTTCACCTTTGGCGAGGTAACCACCGAGGCGCTTTGCGTGCTGTGCGCCAGCACTGCCGCACTGAGCCGCATCCACTGGTCGAGTTCCAGCCGGGCTTGGTGAAACTGGTGTTGAATCATCAACTGCTCGGTGGGCGAAAGTTGTGTTTCGCCCATCAGTTTTTCCACAAAATAGCGATACCCCTGCTCGGTGGGAATGCGCCCGGCGGAGGTGTGCGGCTGGGTTAAGTATCCCCGTTCTTCCAGCGCAGCCATTTCGTTGCGCACCGTTGCCGAACTGACGCCCAAGTTATACTTGGCAACCAGCGTTTTCGAGCCGATGGGTGTGCCGGTTTGGATGTATTCACTGATGATAATTCTCAGGATATTCTGTTGGCGTGGCGTTAGTTTTTCCATTTTCGCCTGCCTCGCAGAGTTCAATCGGCAAAAATTTAGCACTCTCCGTTGATGAGTGCTAAAACCCTGCGTGAATGATACCACGAAGGGGGCAACATGTCAAACTTTTTGCGATGCTGTCTTTCAATAGACCTCTTGCAAAAGTGCCGAATTTATTGTCTGTAAATTGGGTTTAAAACCCCCGCCTTCAGGCGGATATGTACCAA
>CAYPNZ010000542.1:0-2137 GCA_964411845.1 uncultured Anaerolineaceae bacterium | reverse complement strand
TTCAAGTCGGAAATGGCAAATGGCGCGTACAGCAGCAGGAACATCGCCAGCCCGATAACTTCCAAACTGAGGATATACCAGGGCCAGGGACCCAAAAAATCCATCAAACTGGCGGTTTGCGGTTTACCGTTGATGAACAGATAATTGCTGCCGATTGCCCAATTGACAATACCGACCAGCACCATATAAATGTTGGTGACAATTGCCACCCGTTTGAGCGATTGCCATGTGGGGCGATACCGCTCGACGACCGTCATATAAATGCCCGCCGTAACAATACTGCCGTGCGACAACAGCGCTTGAAAAAAGAGAAAATGGGGAAAGCCAAAATTGCCGATTTCGGGGGTGATGAAGCCCTGCAACGCGCCGCCGATACCCAAAAAGTACACAAATTCGTACAGCGTATAATTTTTGGTAATGAGCATCGCCGCGGCAACGAAGACCAGCACACTGCACAAATGCAATGGCAGCATCGTTTGGATGCGCCACGTGCCGATATACAGATTCCACAAATGCCATGCGGCTTCATTTACCAGCAGCAATGTTGCCAGCCCGATGCGAAAATTGCGCTGAAAAACAGGGCGCGGGTGGCGGCGCAGGGCGATGAACGACAGGTTAACCGCTACCAGCACGGCAATGGCAACCAGATGCGCCGTACCGAACAATTGAAACGGCGTGCCGTGCCATTCACCCCCGAAAAACGCCGACATTAGCCCAATCCCATCCGTTGGTGAACCCGTTTCATAGTTGCTTCGGCAATGGGGCGGATTTTATCGGCGCTTTGTGCCAGCAGCGCATCCAATTGTGCCGGGTCGGCGATAAACTGCGCGTATCGTTCCTGAATGGGGCGCAGCCCTTCAATAATAACTTCTGCCAGTTCCTTTTTCAGGTCGCCATAACCTTTTCCGGCAAACCGGGCTTCAATATCCGCTTCGGTTTCGCCGGTGAAGGCTTGGTAAATGCGCAGCAGGTTATACACGCCCGGACGGGTTTCGTCAAACCGAATATCGCGCAGCGAATCGGTGGTGGCGCGTTTTACTTTTTTCAGGATGACATCGGGGGTATCCAGCAGATATACCGCGTGGAATTTTCCCGTTTCGCTTTTGCTCATCTTTTTGGTGGGGTCATCCAGCCCCATCACCCGCGCCGCAATTTTGGGGATAATCGGTTCGGGAACCACAAATGTATCGCCATATTGCCGGTTGAAGCGTTGGGCAATATCGCGGGTCAGTTCCAAATGTTGCTTTTGGTCATCGCCCACGGGCACCAAGTGGGTATCGTACAGCAAAATATCCGCCGCCATCAGCGCGGGGTAGTCGAACAGCCCCACCGAGGCGCGCTCTCTGTCTTTGCCTGCTTTTTCCTTAAATTGTGTCATCCGTTCCATCCAGCCCATCGGCGTGACACAGTTCAAAATCCACGCCAATTCGGAATGAGCGGGAATGGCAGACTGCACAAACAGCACCGATTGTTCGGGGTCTAGCCCGGCGGCAAACAACAGCCCTGCCATTGTGCGGATGCTGGTTTTCAGTTCGGCGGGGTCTTGCGGCACGGTAATGGCGTGCAGGTCAACGATGCAATAAATGTTTTCGTGGTCGCCCTGAGTGGAAACCCACTGTTTGATGGCGCCCAAATAATTGCCGATATGGACTTTACCGGTGGGTTGGATGCCGGAGAAAATACGTTTTTTCATTGGATGCTCCCGTATTGAATAGCAAATGACAGATGATGCGTGATGAATAGCATCAACGCACAATTTTACACATCACAAAAAATTTTAACAGCGAGGGGAATTTTAATACATTTTGGAAGGACTGACCAATTTATGACGCGGTGTCGGATATTATGCGGCGGGGGAAACGGATAATGATGACGCCTGACCCGTTTTCGTTTGTTATAGACCATTCACCGTGCAGCGATTGTTTAACAGTGGCGTTCAAAAGCGTCATACCCGCCGAAGCAGGCAGGTTTTTCAACAATGCCTCCGGAAAAGTAATCTCTTCCACACGGAAAATCAAAGTTACTTGGTCGTTATCTGCCGTGCCTGAAAAATGTAGTAGCAGCCGATGGCGTCCCGACAGCCCGTATGCGATAATGTTGAAGACAATTTCGGCGAAGAGGATTGTTAAATGATGGG
>CAYPNZ010000541.1:0-2153 GCA_964411845.1 uncultured Anaerolineaceae bacterium | reverse complement strand
AATGGGCAAAGGGCAGTTCACCGAAAGCCAAAAACCGTTATGACCAAACCACTTTCCGCATTGCTGACAGATTTTCCCCATACCGTCGAAATTCCCCCCGCCGACCCGATTATCAGCGGTATCACCGCCGACAGCCGCCGGGTGCAGCCCGGCTTTCTGTTTGTGGCATATCGCGGGGTACAGATGGACGGACACCGTTTTATTGCCGATGCCCTGACGCGGGGCGCAGCCGCCATCATCGCCGAACACGATGCGCCCGCCAATGTGCCGCCAACCGTCCCCTGCATTCGCGTGCCCGACGGGCGCGAGGCGCTGGCGCACGTGGCGGCGGCGTGGCACAACCATCCGTCGCGGCAAATGACCGTCATCGGCGTAACCGGCACCGACGGAAAAACCACCACCACCAATTTAATCTTCCACATTTTGCGTCACGCCGGTAAAAAAACAGGAATGATTTCCACCGTGAATGCCGTCATCGGTGACACGGCGCTGGAAACCGGATTGCACACCACCACCCCCGATGCGCCGGAAATTCAGCAATATCTGGCGGAAATGGCTGCCGCCGGCACCGAAATTTGCGTGCTGGAAACCACATCGCACGGGCTGGCGCAGCATCGCGTTACCGCGGTGGATTTTGATTGGGCGGTGGTGACCAACATCACTCACGAGCATCTCGATTTGCACGGTTCGCTGGACGCATATCGCCGGGCAAAAGCAAAATTATTCGGTATGGCAAAAGTTGGCGCGGTGCTGAACGCCGATGATACTTCGATGGCATATTTGCCCGATTGGGTGCGCCCGGAAGCAAAAATTGTGCGCTACGGGCTTTCGGAAACGGCAAGCATCCGCGCCACCGAAATTTTGTTTCGCCCCGATGCCACCCTTTTCCGCACAGAATTGCGCGGCGAAACGGTGTCGGTGAAAACGCCGCTGGTCGGCGCATTTAATGTCAGCAATGTGTTGGCGGCGTTGGCGGTAACGGTGACGGGATTGGAAATTGACCCGCGCCGGGCATTGGCGGCGCTGAAAAATTTTGGCGGTGTGCCGGGCAGAATGGAACGAATTGATGTCGGGCAAAACTTTACGGCAATTGTAGATTTTGCCCATACACCGAATGCGCTGCGGCGGGCGCTGGAAACGGTGCGCAAACTCACCGCCGGACGGGTGATTGCCGTGTTCGGGTCGGCGGGGCTGCGAGATGTTGCCAAACGGCAATTGATGGCGGAAACTGCCGCCGAATTGGCGGATATAACCGTTCTCACCGCCGAAGACCCGCGCACCGAGTCGGTGGCGGAAATTTTAGAGACGATGGCGGCGGCAATGACAGCACGCGGGGCGATTGAACTGCACCGGTCGGATGATGCCGCGCGCGTGCCGCAGCCGGTATTTTTCCGCGAGCCGGACCGGGGGCGCGCCATTTTTCTGGCAACGCGGCTTGCCCGTCCCGGCGACGTGGTTGTTGCTTTGGGCAAGGGGCACGAACAAAGTATGTGTTTTGGCGAGACGGAATATCCGTGGGATGACCGCGAGGCGATGCGGTCGGCGTTGCGGGGCATACCGTTGTTGACGTTGCCCACGGGGAAATAAAAAACGCGGAGCCATCGCTCCGCGTTTTAGTTTTGGGTGTGGTATCGGTTAAATAACGGTGACGTTGCTGGCTTGCAAGCCTTTGGGACCGTTTTCAACGTTGTATTCGACGCGCTGTCCTTCTTCTAAAGTGCGGAAGCCGTCACCTTGCACGGCGGAATAATGCACAAATACATCATCTCCACCATCACGGGCGATGAAGCCATAACCTTTGCTAGCGTTGAACCATTTTACGGTACCTTGAACTCGTTCAGACATGAAATTCTCCTTACTGAAACTAAAAAAATTATTAAGAGGCAAAGTCCGCACCGAAGAAAAAAGCAACCACCAAATGAAGATCTGGTGATTGCTCAGAAACCAAACAGATACTTACTTCAGCCTACGAGTAACACTATACTCTAAAACCGCGGTTCTGTCAATTATCGGTGAATGTATTTTGCGGCTGCGGCAGAATAAACTTTGTGACTGTGCAGCCACAGGTTGATATGGAACGCAGATGCCGCAGATTGAACGGATTTTCACGGATTTTTTTTGAAAGTATTTTAGAAATCTGCGCAAATCTTCGT
>CAYPNZ010000540.1:0-2158 GCA_964411845.1 uncultured Anaerolineaceae bacterium | reverse complement strand
GGCATAATCTTGCAAAAATACGACTTTTTCGGTCAAGGAATTCCTTCCAAAAGTTACTTTTGCAAGAGGTCTAATAACCATCAACCAAAGGAGGAAAGATGTCTGACCCAACTTCAATCACCGGAGAAGGCGGGGCGCTGCCCCCCAAACTCGATACCACGGTAGAACACATTCAAACAGAGTATCAGGGTGCGCCGGGACGCATCAGTTACCGCATTGACGGCACTACGCTGCAAGTGGTCACCATCCAACTGCAACCCGGCGAAGTCGTTTATTCGGAATCGGGTGGGATGAGCTGGATGAGCGCCAATGTGGAAATGAAAACGCACAGCGGCGGCGGCATCGGCAAAATGCTGAAACGCGCTTTTTCCGGCGAATCACTCTTCATCACCGATTTTTTCGTCAACAGCGGCACAGGTATTGTTGCTTTTGCCAACGAATTTCCGGGCAAAATTATTCCTTTTGAATTGGCGGCGGGGCAAAGTTTAATTATGCAGAAAGATGCCTTTATGGTCGCCGAAAAATCGGTAGATTTGGACATCCATTTCCGCAAAAAACTGGGCACGGGCTTTTTCGGCGGCGAAGGCTTCATTATGCAGCGCGCCACCGGTCCCGGATTGGTCTTCGCCGAGTTGGACGGCGAAGTGGTGGAATACAATTTGCAAGCCGGACAGGTGCTGAAAGTGGACACCGGTTATGTGGCAATGTTTGAACCTTCGGTGAAATTTGACGTAACAATGGTCAAAGGCTTCCGCAACATTTTACTGGGCGGCGAAGGTCTGTTTTTGGCGCGGCTGGAAGGACCCGGGCGGGTATGGCTGCAAACAATGCCGATGACCAAACTGGCAAACAAAATTTTGCAATTTATGCCGAAAGCAAAAGGCGGTGGCGGCGGCTCATCCGGCGGCGCCAACATCAATCTCGGCGATTTGCTGGGAGGGTAGCCCGTGGGCATTGTGGAAACATTACTGCCGGTGTTGGCGTGTGTCATTCCGGTGGCACTGGTGGTCATCATCGGCGGCGGGTTGGGATTATTGAAATTGGGCGTTATCGGGAAATATTGGCTCAAAGGCGATACCGTTGAGCAAGGGGGAAATTACACGCTCAACCAAAGTCACGATGCGGGGGAAGACGGCGAGCCGTGATGCGTGACGGGTAAAATGTGATGCGTGAAATGCCGGGTGCGACAGCCGGTTTTGTCGAACTGCATTTCACGCATCACGGGTTTATCCGATTTCCTGCGGCAAAAACCACTGCCGCATACCAAAAAGTTTGAACCCCAATTCATTGAACAGCGAAAATCCCATCGGGGTGGCGTAAATCATACTCATATCACACCCGTGCCGATGCGCATCGAAAAGCATATTGTTCAACATTGCGGTTGCCAGCCCGCGCCGCCGAAAATTATCCAGTGTTGCCAAATGCCACACGCTGGCAACGCTTTCGGCGCATATCAGCGTACCGGCGCACACCGGCAAGCCGTCATCCGTAAAACCGATATAATGACGCAGGCGGTCGGTTTGCAGGTGGGTTGACGGGAAAAGCAACATTACCTCTTCCGGCGTGTAATCGTACACGGCGCGCAGCACGGAATAAAACGCCGTCAAATCGGGGACGGTGGTAATTTGTTTCACCGAAAAATCGGTGCGGGCAACGGGCGCATCCGGCAGCGATTCAGAAGCAACAATCGGCTGGGGCGGCAACGGCTGGTAGCGTCGTGTGGAAAGATACTCCGTGCCGTCGGGCACACGGTGTTCTTCCAAACTGACGGCATACATGGTATGCCGCGTTTTGAAAAATGCGGCGGCATCTGCCAGCGATTCATCGGTCAGTCCGGTCAATCGCAGCGGCATAAAAAAATTAAAGGTGGGTAAGTCTGCGCCGGTATATCCCAAAATATAATCCTCGCCGAATTCCACTTCGCCTTCCGCCGACATTTCTGCCAGCGTAATATAAGCCTGCACGGCGTGATTATCCAGTCGTTGGCGTTGTTTGTCATTCATCCTGAATTTTACTCCTTGTTTATTCTCTCCCCTTGCGCACTTTAAAGTTTGACAAAGTTTGATATATTAAAACCGGCACTTTACCCCCTCCCCCTAACCCCCTTCCCCGGCGGGGAAGGGGGGACACAGGGGGGATGGGGGAACCCGAAATTCGG
>CAYPNZ010000539.1:0-2167 GCA_964411845.1 uncultured Anaerolineaceae bacterium | reverse complement strand
GCTCACGGCGATTTGGTGATTGTGGATTTCGGCGCTCGGGTGGGTGGCTATATTTCAACCATCACCCGCACTTTTGCCGTGGCGGAAATTTCTCCCCGCGCGGCGGAAATCCACCGGGTGGTGCAGGCGGCAAATCGCGCCGGACGCAATGCCGCCCGTCCCGGCATTCCCGCCGAAACGGTCGATGCCGCCGCCCGCACCGAAATTGAGCGCGCCGGTTTCGGCGAATATTTTACCCACCGTACCGGGCACGGCATCGGGCTGGATGCGCACGAGCCGCCGTTCATTGTTGCCGGCGATACCACCATTTTGCAACCGGGCATGGCATTCACTGTGGAACCGGGCATCTACCTGCCCGAATTTGGCGGCGTGCGCATCGAAGACGACCTCATCATTACCCCCGACGGCGCGCGCAGTTTGACCACTTTCAACCGAAAATTGCAGGTGGTGGCGGCATGAACATCGGTATTTTGCACTATCAACTCGGCGGCACCGATGGTGTGTCGCTGGAAGTGGAAAAATGGCAGCACGTGCTGACCGAACTGGGGCATACCGTCCATTTGGTGGCGGGCGATTTGGGACACGCCACCGGCACCCGGTTGGAATCGCTGTACCATCATTCGCCCATTGCCGAAAAACTGTACCGCAATACTTTCGACGGGTTGACCGATTACCCCACCCCCGCCGCCTTTCGCGATGAGTTGTACCGCGCGGCGGATGCGGCAGAAACGGAACTGCGCCGATTTATTGCCGCCAAACATATTGACCTGCTGCTGCCGCAAAATGTCTGGTCGGTGGCAATGAACCCTGCCGTGGCAATTGCGCTGGCACGGGTGGTGCGCAAGTTGGGCATACCAACCATCGCCCACCACCACGATTTTTATTGGGAACGGGGCAGACAGCCGCGCGGCGTATCGCTAACGTGTGCCCCCGCGCTGGAACTGGCAGACAAATTTTTACCGCCGCGCGACAACCGCATCCGCCATATCGTCATCAACAGTTTGGCACAAAAAGATTTGCGGGAACGGAAGGGCATTGCTTCAACCGTTGTGCCCAATATTTTCGATTTTGATGCCCCGCCGTGGGTGGTAGACGATTACAACCGCGATTTTCGGCGGCGCATCGGGGTGGGTGAAAATGATGTGCTTGTTTTGCAGGCAACGCGCGTTGTGCCGCGCAAAGGGATTGAGTTGGCGGTAGATTTTGTCGCCGCGTTGAACCGTCCGGCGCGGCGGGCAAAATTGGTTGAGCGCGGCGTGTTCGACGGGCGGCAATTTTCGGCGGATGACCGGATTGTGCTGGTGCTGGCGGGCGATGCGCAAGATGACCCCACCGGCGATTATGTGTCGCGGTTGCGGGAAAAAATTGCGCGGTTGGGGGTAGAAGCGCGTTTCATCGGCGACATGGTGGCGGGCGACCGTCAATTGCGCGGCGGCGAAAAAATCTACTCGCTGTGGGATACCTATGTTTTCGCCGATTTTGTAACCTACCCCAGCCTGTGGGAAGGATGGGGCAATCAACTGCTGGAGGCATTGCGGGCAAAACTGCCCATCATGCTCTTTGAATATCCGGTTTTTCGGGCGGATATTGCCCCGCACGGATTCGATGTGGTTTCGCTGGGCAGTAAACTTGCCGGGTACGATGTGCACGGGCTGGCGCTGGTCGAGCCGGCGGTGATAGAAAATGCCGCCGACCGTGCCCTGCCGCTGTTAACGGATGCGTCGGCGCGGCAAGCGGTGGTGGAACGCAATTTTTTGCTGGGAAAACGGTTTTACTCGATGGATGCGCTGCGGGCAATCATCCGCGAATTGGTGGGGGAATAGCCGCTATCTGTCCAAAACATCGCGCACGGCTTGCGCCAATTGAATGGCGGTGAACGGTTTTTCCAAAAAACCGGAATTATTGTCGAGTTCGTGAATGTTCAGCGGCAAAGTGGTTTCGTTATATCCTGAAATATACAGGATTTTTATTTCCGGGAACAATTCTTGTATCGCCGAAGCCAAAACAAGCCCGTTCATACGCGGCAGAATGATGTCGGCAATCAGCAAATTAAGCGGTTCGTCGAGGGCTTGTGCCTGCGCAATTGCCTGCTCGGCATTCAACGCGGTGAAAACCGTATACCCCAATTCTTTCAAAAAGGTTTGTGCCATGTCCAGCACGTGTTCAC
>CAYPNZ010000538.1:0-2172 GCA_964411845.1 uncultured Anaerolineaceae bacterium | reverse complement strand
TATTTTTCTCTGTGCCTCTGCTTCTCTGTGGTTTAATTTGAACCCCTTTTTTCAGGGGACTCAAATTAGAGATTGGAGATTGACTGCATACCGGAATCTCGAATCTCCAATTAACCGAAATCCATCATGCAAACCGGAACCTACATTTTATTGCTGCATCTGCCCGCAGATGCCGAACTGAATATCCCCGGCTTGGGAAAAATCGCCTTCCCCGCCGGATTTTACGCCTACGCCGACAGCGCCTTCGGCATATACACCCTGCCGAACCGCATCAAAGCGCATTTGGCAAAACCGGCAACACCCCGCGAACACATTGACTTTTTACGGCAAGTGGCATCCGTTGCCGAAATTTGGCTGGCGCCGGGCGACGAACCGCACACCCACGATTGGGTCTCGCTGCTACTGACAATTCCCGGCGGCATCACCATCGCCGACGGTTTCGGGGTGGACAATTGCACCTGCGACAGCCATTTGGTCTATTTTGATGTCCGCCCTTCATTGGAAGATTTTCAAATCGGCGCGCGAAAGCGTTTCCCCGCCGAATCCATTATCGTGGCAAAAACCGATGCAAATAACTGACCTGCTGCAACAACTGCAAAACCCGCAAACCGACGATACCGCCGCCGAGCAAGCCGCCGTCGCGCTGGGCAACTCGGGCGAAACCGGCTGGGCGGCAATCGAATCGCTGGCGCACGCCGCCGACCCCGACCGGCGTTTTTGGGCGGTGCGCGCCCTGTGGGCAAACGGCAGCGACGCGGCAATTTCAGAATTGCTGGCGCTGTTGAACGACCCGAATGAAATGGTGCGCAGCGCCGCCGCGCTGGCACTGGGCGAAATGCGCGCCGAAACCGCCATTACCGACCTGCTGACCATGCTGGAAACCGACGATACCGCCGCCGGCAATCACGCCGCCGACGCGCTGTCAAAAATCGGCACCCCCGCCGCCGAAGGACTGATTGCCCTGCTGGCGCATCCCCGCAAACTGGTGCGCCTGCGCGCCGCCAAAGCGCTCGTCCCCATCAAAAGCCACAATGCCATTCGCCCGCTGATTGACCTGCTGGACAACGACCCCAGTTATCTGGTTCGCCATTACGCCGATGTTGCACTCAAAAAAATGGGCGTGGGGCAGATGGTGTATTTTAAGTAGCCGGGAGCAAGAAGCAGGGCGTACGGGTTTTCCCTTTGCTCCCTGCTTCTTGTTTCCTACGCCATACCGGAAACAGGAGAAACCCCATGCCGTACACCCCCATTCTCGCCACGCTGGGATACATCATGTCCCCCGACGGAAAAGAAGTGCTGTTGATTCATCGCAACGCCCGCCAAAATGACATGCATTTGGGCAAATATAACGGGCTGGGCGGCAAACTGGAGCGGGATGAAGATGTCATCTCCGGCTTGCGCCGCGAAATTCGAGAAGAAGCGGGGATAGAAATTGACGGCATCCGCCTGCGGGGAACCATCAACTGGACGGGCTTCGGCAAATACGGTGAAGATTGGTTCGGGTTTATCTTTCGGATTGACCGGTTTAGCGGCACACCGCGCACCGCAAACCCCGAAGGCTCGCTGCACTGGGTTCCGGTGGACAAAATTATGGAACTACCCCTGTGGGAAGGCGACCGCTACTTTCTGCCGCTCGTCTTCGGCAACGACCCGCGCCAATTCCACGGCGTCATGCCCTACGCCGACGGGCATCCCGTCAGTTGGCACTTCGAGTGGGTGGGGATGGGATAGTTGGGTCTTTCCGCAGTCGTTTACAGTTTTTGGGGAATGTGGTAGTATGAGATAGAGAAAGTTTTTCGGGAAGATGGTTTGCGGGGTAAGGTTGTTGTGCCGCGCAAATCTCGAGAAATGATGGATGATGGAATACTGGAAAATCTTAAGAGGACTACAAACGCTTCTGAAGGATGGCAGGAGACACGCCGATATCCCTCTACAAAAGCTGCAAGCAATGCAAGATGTCTACCTGCAGAAAAACCCTGGTCTCTACACCCCCAATGAACTTCAGCAAATACAGTACTATCTCAAGGCTGTTGCCTACAAGTTTCACCTGTCTAATCTTAGCTTGGAGCAATTATGGTCACTGAGTGATACGAAACGACAGGAGTTGTTCTATGCACTTGAAAACAGTCTTGATCGACTCGACGTCTCCGATGATGAGTTGCTGCTGATTTC
>CAYPNZ010000537.1:0-2181 GCA_964411845.1 uncultured Anaerolineaceae bacterium | reverse complement strand
CCGCGGGCAAGACGAAAAAATGATAGCCTACAACTGGCTCGCCGGGCGGCACGCGCTGGAAAAATTCAAATTCGACGAAGCCTACCACCACCTGCAAATGGCGTGGGACACGCTGATTGAAATGCCAAAGCCAAACCCCGAAATTTACCAAAACCTCGCCGATGCTTTGGGCGATGCCGCCACTTTCACCAGCCATTTCAACCAAGCCGCCATCTGCTATCAAACCGCGTGGAATTTAATACAGAACGACCCGGAATGGCAAGCCACACTGCATTATAAAATGGGACGCCTGCACTTTTATCAGGGCGACCCCACTACCGCGCTGGAAGACTATCAGCAGGCATTAAAAATTACCGCCGAATATCCGTACCCGCAGTTGCGCGCCCAAATTGAGGCGGAAATTCGATTGTTGTATGATTTGGGATAGTATTGCTACCGCACCATTGTGGGCAACAAATCAAACAATTGTACCGTAAAACGCATCATCTGCTGCAACATCCACGGACCCAACAGCATCAGCACCAATCCAAACCCGATAATCTTCGGCACAAACGTGAGCGTCATTTCGTTTATTTGCGTCATCGCCTGAAAAAGACTTACCAGCAAACCGATGAGCAAACTAACGCCCAGCATCGGCGCGCCAACCAGCAAAGCCAAAATCAACGCATCGTGCCCCAGTGTCATTAAAAATGATTCGGTCATCTTTCCCCTCTTTTACGAACCAAAACTGGTAATGAGCGAGCGCACCACCAAATGCCAGCCGTCAACCATTACAAACAGCAGCAATTTAAAAGGCATTGAAACCAACGACGGCGGCAGCATCATCATCCCCATTGACATCAGCGCGCTGGCAATAATCATATCCAGCACCAAAAACGGAATGAATATCAGCACCCCCATTTGAAATGCGGTTTTCAACTCGCTGATGATAAACGCGGGAACCAGCACGTAAGTCGGAATGTCATCTTGATTTTTCGGGCGCGACAGTTTTGCCATTTTAACAAACAGTGCCAAATCGCGCTCGCGGGTTTGTTTGAACAAAAATGCCCGCACGGGTTGAATGCCGCGTTCATACGCCGTCTGCTGGTCAATTTGGTTGTTTAAATACGGTTGAATGGCATTTTGGTTAACTTGGTTCCAAGTGGGTGCCATCACAAAAAAAGTTAAAAACAGCGCCAAGCCAATCAACACCTGATTGGGCGGAATTTGCGGCAATGCCAGCGCACTGCGCACAAACGACAGCACAATAACAATGCGCGTGAATGCCGTCACCATAATGAGCAGTGCCGGCGCTAAACTGAGGACGGTCAGCAAAATTAAAATTTGCAACTCCGTGCCGACAACCTGCGGGTCGGAAGTGGAGCCGATTTGCCCGCCAAATTCAATGGACGGCACGGCAATGGTATTTTGAGAAGATGCACAACCCGTTGACAGCAATGCCAACCCGGCAAATACTGCCAAAATAAGTAACTGTTTTTTACGCGAGGTCATCTTTCAAACCTCCCACGGTTTGACGCATTGACTGCACATTGTGATGCAGCTGGCTAAACGTGGTTTGCCACGATGAAATATCAATTTCTGCCGATACCTCTTCTGCCGAAAAGGGCGTGGTTTCGGTTTGAGAAAGTTGTGCTTCAAATGCGGATGGTTCTTCTTCCGGCAGGGGGATATGCGCATCTGCCAATTCCGATAACAGCGAAATATTCTGCTCGGTGGAACCCAGCAGCAATGTTTTTTCTCCCACCACAATCAAATGCAGCGAGCGTCCGGGGGCAAGCCCCACTGTTTCCAACACTTGAATGGTCGCGCCGCCTTCGCCAAGCGGGTTTTTGAATTTTTGCAGCCAACGCAACCCCAGCAGGGTGGCATAAACCAACCCGATTACCAGCAACAGTTTTACGCCCATATCGAGCGCAATTTGCCAAAAAGAACGGTTGTCGGTTTCTGCCGCTGTTACGGGGTCTGCCGTGCTGTCGTAATCGGGTAAAAACTCGGCGGCGGTGGGGGTGGCAGCCGGCACCGATGTTGCGGCGGGTGCAGCGGTCGGCGGCGGGGTGAAGGTGCTTTGCCCGAAGTAAACCATCGCAAACAGGGCAACCAGCATGACCACCCACAGCCGGTTAAATTTACCGCGTTCTTTTTTTCGCCAGAACTTGGAAAAATCGGTCATTGTTCGCTCTA
>CAYPNZ010000536.1:0-2185 GCA_964411845.1 uncultured Anaerolineaceae bacterium | reverse complement strand
CGAAGGCGCCGCCGCCGATGAAAATGCCGATGAACCCCAACTCGCCGAGAAGCATTGCCACCGCGCCCATCTCCAGCGCACCGAGCGCAATCAGCGACGGGAGCAAATTCGGCAGCAGATGGCGCATGATGATGCCGCTGAGCCGCGCGCCGGATGCAACCGCGCTTTCCACATACAGTTTTTGGCGCAGCACAATCACTTCGCTGCGGATGAACTGCATCATCTCGCCCCAGCCGACAAAACAGAGCGCCACCACAAAAACCCAAATGCCCCGCCGAATACCGAGCGCCAGCACCAGCAGCATCGAGAAAATGAGCGTCGGCAGGGCAGAAAAAACTTCGCTGGTCGCCATTATCAACCGGTCGAGCGGTTTTTCGTGCTGCCAGCCCGCCAGCGTACCGAGCACAAACCCCACTGCCAGCCGTGCCAGCATCACCAGCGCCACCAGCGTCAGCGTTTGCTGTGCCCCGCTGAGCACCAAACTCATCATATCGCGTCCCAGCGCGTCACTTCCCCACGGATAATCGGCGGAAGGAGCGAAGGGGGGCACCTGAATCACCCCGTTGATTTTGTCCAGCCCTTTGGTGGTGTACGGGTTATGGGGCGACAACGCGGGTCCGGCAACGTAAATTACCAGCAACCCCGCCAGTAAAATTGCCCCCATCAAAAAAGGAAGATTGCCCACGGTGCCGCGCAGCCACGTTTTTGCCCGTTCCCGGCGAATACCCGCATCAAGCCGTTTTTTTGCGGCAGATGCGCCGTGTGCCCGTAAACTTTCTTTCAATTGCAATTCATATTCGCGGTCGGCGGCGGTTTTCGCACTGAACCAACGCCGCAGCACGGGCAATTCGCGCACACCATCGAACATACCCGCCAGCGCCGCCAACGCCGCTTTCCACCCTTCCGAATTCCGGGTGGTATGGGTTGCCGGTTCGCGCAATTTGGGGTCAATCAGCCGGTAACTCGCTTCCAGCAAAAAATTGATGGTGATGAAGACCAGCCCCAGCGTCAGCGCCAACGCCACCGTCAGCAGGTCGTCGCGGCGGGCGATGGCGCGGATGAGCGTTTGCCCGATGCCGGGCCAGCCGAAATAAAGTTCCACCACCGGCAACGTGCTCAACGAAAATCGCACCGATGTGCCGATGGTGGTCAAACCGGGAATGGCGGCATTCGGGGCGATGTGCCGCAGCCAAACGATATAGCTGCGCAACCCTTTGCTCTGCGCCGTGCGGATATAATCTTGTTTTAAAACATTGGTGATGGTCACACTGGTGACGCGGGTTATCTGCGCGATGGGGCGCGCCGCCAGCACCAGCGCGGGGAGAATCAGGTGGGCATCCCAGCCGAATCCGCCCACCGGCAGCAATGCTTTTCCGAAATAGCGGGTGTACGATACCGCAGCAATTTGCAGCAGCAGCGCCGCCAAAAACGACGGCAGCGAAATCCCAATGAGTGACAGAAAGATGATGGGCAGCGCGCGGATTGAATCGCGCCGCCGCGCCGCCAGCACACCGAGCGCAACGCCCAAAACGATGGCAATCCCCAGCGAGACCGCCAGCAAGCCCAGACTGCGCGGCACCACTGCCGCCACAATTTCGGAAATGTCCATGCGCCGCGTGCCGAACCCCGCCGCAAATGCCGTACCCAAATTTCCGGTTACCAGCCTGCCCAAATAGCCAATCGTGGCGACTGCACCGGTTTTCAGCGCGGGGAAAAACGCCGTGCCGCGTGCCATATCCAGCCCAAAAAAACTGAGGAAAATGATGATGAGCAGGGTTATCGCCGCAAAAGCCAGCCGTCCCGCCACAAATATCGCCGCCGCCCGCGCCCGATATGCCCAGTCTTTCAGCACGGCACGGATGGAAATACGGTCATCAACGGGTTGGTCTGCAATTGCCATAATCGCCCTTTCTGATTATAAAGTATGTGGATTCAACGTTCAGTGTTCAGCATTCAGCATTCAGCATTCGATTACCATTTTACTTTACGCATTGGATTCGGCAAAGGTTCAATTTTGAAACAAATAACTTTCTTTTTTGCACTCATCATTTTGATGGCACTTTCCGCATGCCAAACCGACACCCCCGCTATTCCGACCGCCACCGGCGCACCCACCCCAACCATCACCGCCGCCGCAACGGACACCCCTGCCCCGCCCACGCCCACCGCCGCCGCCCCCCCCCCC
>CAYPNZ010000535.1:0-2186 GCA_964411845.1 uncultured Anaerolineaceae bacterium | reverse complement strand
GCCTGATGTTCGACGCGGTCATCAACCACATCTCGGTTAAAAGCGACTGGTTCCGCGCCTTTTTGCGCGGCGAACCGCCATACAGCGATTATTTCATCACGGTTGACCCCGATGCCGATTTGAGCGGCGTTACCCGCCCGCGCACGCACCCTCTGCTCACCCCCTTTGAAACCGCCACCGGCACCAAATACGTTTGGACAACTTTCAGCGCCGACCAAGCCGACCTGAATTACAAAAATCCGGCGGTGCTGCTGGACATTCTGAATGTGCTGCTGACATACGTTGAACACGGCGCAGAATTTATCCGGTTGGATGCCGTCGGCTATTTGTGGAAAGAAATCGGCACATCGTGCATCCATCTGCCGCAAACACATCACATCATCCGGCTGATACGCGCCGTGCTCGATGCGGTTGCGCCGCACGTGCTGCTCATCACCGAAACCAACGTGCCGCACGCCGAAAATATCAGTTATTTCGGCGACGGTCACAATGAAGCGCAACTGGTTTACAATTTTTCGCTGCCGCCGCTCATTCTGCATACCCTGCACACCGCTAACGCCACGGCAATGAGCCGCTGGGCGGCATCGCTGTCTACCCCCGGCAACGAAACATCCTATTTCAACTTCATCGCTTCGCACGACGGCATCGGCATTATGCCCGCCAAAAACATTTTAACCGATGCGGAAATTGAAACGCTGGTGGCAAAAACTTTGGCGCACGGCGGGTTGGTCAGCAAAAAAACCAACCCCGATGGCAGCCAAAGCCCGTATGAACTGAACATTACACTGTTTGATGCACTGTCTGACCCCAACAGCGACGAGCCGCAAGAAATTCAAGTGGCACGGTTCATGGTTTCGCAGGCAATTATGCTGGCGCTGGCGGGCGTGCCCGGCATTTATGCCCACAGTTTGGTCGGGTCGCACAACAACCTCATCGGCGTGGCAGAAACGGGTCGCGCCCGCACCATCAACCGCGAAAAATGGCTGCGCGGCGAATTGGAAGGTGCACTGGCAAACCCCGGCAGTATTGCCGCCCAAGTTTTTCGGCAATACACCCGGCTGCTGAAACACCGCGCGGCACATCCGGCATTCCATCCGCACGGCAAACAAGAAATTTTATCCGAAAATCCGGCTATTTTCGCCCTGTGGCGCACCGCGCCCAATGCCGGCGAGCGCGTGCTGTGCCTGCACAACGTTTCGGCGCAGGCGCAAACGTTTACCGTGCCGCACGATGCCGCACCGCTTTTTGACTTTTTGAACGATGAGATTTTTGCGGAGAATACCATCCCGCTGGAACCCTATCAGGTGCGCTGGCTGACGGCGGTTCAGCGGGCATAACAACTTTCCACATTCGGCGGGTGTGAAAATTCAGACGGAGGCACAGCCAATCCGCACGGCGATTGGCTGTTTTTTATGGCTGACAGGGTGCGATTGATTGCCGCCAGCAGTGCCGAATTTTCGATATTCACCGCGGCGGCATACCAATTGTCTGCCAGCACGGCAACCGTGCGCGCCTGTGGACGGTTTAGCCGCAACACCCCGTCCACCACCGCCAAATCGGCGTTCAGCGCGGTTTCCGCATCCGGTTGGGGCGAAATGGTTACGGTCGGCGTGGTTTCTTTCAATTTGCGCGCCGCCAGTTCCGCCATCGAGCCCCATTCCACCGCAATCGTTTTGCCCGCCACATCCGCCACCGACTGCACATCGCTGCGGGTGGTGATGAGCATCTGCCCCGCGTTAAAATACGGCGCGGAATACGCCACATCGCGGGTGCGCAGCGGGTCTATCGGCAAGCCGGAAATGACCACGTCCACCCGCCCGATTTTCAGTGCATCGTACAACCCGTCAAAACCGATGTTGACAAATTCGGCGCGCACGCCCAAATCGGCGGCAATGGCGCGGGCAATATCGGCATCCAGCCCGATGATATTGCCGCGGGCATCCACCGTTTCAAACGGCGGAAAAGCGGCATCTACCCCCACCCGCAGCGTTCCCCGCCGTTGAATTTCCGCCAACCCGGTTTGCCCCTGCCAGCGCACGAATGCCATCCGTGCGGCAATTGCCAACAGTGCAATTCCCCCAAAAATGATGAGCCATCGGGCGCGAGTCATTGAGGGACTGCCGTTGTTTGCAAATCGTCCAAACTCTCCCCCCATTGCAGTTTACCGCGCAACGATTTCACCGATT
>CAYPNZ010000534.1:0-2189 GCA_964411845.1 uncultured Anaerolineaceae bacterium | reverse complement strand
CACCGAGAGGATATTTCCCAGCGAGTATGTGGGGAAATAGCCAATCAACCCGCTTGACCAGTGAATATCCTGCAATACTCCGTTGGCATCCGTGTTGGGCACAACGCCCAGATAGGCGCGGTATTTTTCGTTCCACGCCTCCGGC
Source organism: uncultured Anaerolineaceae bacterium (assembly GCA_964411845.1). Taxonomy (GTDB): domain Bacteria; phylum Chloroflexota; class Anaerolineae; order 4572-78; family 4572-78; genus JANTHQ01. The sequence goes on along the minus strand of CAYPNZ010000534.1, from coordinate 2,044 downwards.
AGGTCGGCAACTTTTAGCGTGCCTGCCAGCAAATCCTGTTCCAACTCGAACCGAATGAAAATGTGCAAATTGTAAGTTACTTCATCCGCTTCCACGCGGATGAGTGACGGCGATACTTTGTTGATGGCGCGGTAGAATTGTTCCGGCGAAACGTTTCCCAACTGCTCGGGGAACACTTTTTGCAATTGCGGATAGTAGTGCCGCCAAAAGCCGAGACTTCTGCCCACCACATTTTCCCACATCCGCGATTGACTTTCGTGCACGCCGAGTGATGTGCCGTCGCGCAACGGGGTGCGCGCCAGCGACGGGGCAATCCCCTGCTCGTACAAGCCGTGTCCCGCCTCGTGCAGCGAACTGAACAGCGCCGACGGCAGGTAATCTTCCAAAATGCGGGTGGTAATGCGCACATCGCCCACGCCGAAACTGGTGGTAAACGGGTGCGCCGATTTGTCTTGCCGCCCGCGGTTGAAATCGTAACCGTAATCTTTAACGACCGCCAACCCGAAATCCCATTGTTTTTGCGGGTCGAAATATTGATGCAAAAACGAATCGTCAACCGGCGGTTGAGCGGCAATCATTTTTACCAGCGGCACGGTGGCATCTTTTACCTGCCGGAAGATGGGATTTATCTGCGACACGCGCATATCCGGTTCAAAATCATCCAGCAGCGCATCGTAAATATTTTCTTCGTAACCCAGCGCCTCGCCTTTTTGGATGGTCAGGTCAACAATTTTTTCCAAAAACGGCTGAAAATGTGGAAAATCGTTGGTGGCGCGCGCTTTTTTCCACGCTTCCACGCCGTGGCTGGTGGCGCGAGACAATTCCACCACCAACTCGGTGGGCAGTTTGCGCGATTTTTCGTAATCGCGGCGAGTCACGCGCAGCAGTGCCGCATCGTCCGAGTCATAATCGAGTTGGTCGGCGAGGGGGCGCAAATCGTCCAGCAGCACCCCGATTTCATCGGCGGTAAATTTTTCGTGCGCAATTTTTTGGACGGTTGCCAGTTGTTCGGCGCGTTCCGCGGCGCCGCCGTCGGGCATATAGGTCTCTTGGTCCCAGCCGAGCAGTGCGCCGGTGGCGTGCAAGTCGGCAATTTCGGCGAGTTTGGCTTTAAGGGTGGTAAGTTTCTGTTCCATAATTTTTCCTTTTCGGTTGTGAAACGCAGTGCGTCCGGCGCGAGATTGGTTTTTGGCGCGCTGACGGCTGAACGACTCAATCATCATTCAACTGCAATACGGACATGAATGCTTCTTGCGGAATTTCCACGCTGCCCACCATTTTCATCCGTTTTTTACCCTTTTTCTGTTTTTCCAGCAACTTTCGTTTGCGGGTGATGTCGCCGCCGTAACATTTTGCCAGCACGTCTTTGCGCAGGGCTTTAACATTGGCGCGGGAAATAACTTTGCTGCCGACGGCGGCTTGAATGGGCACTTCGTACATTTGGCGCGGGATGAGTTTTTTCAATTTGCTGACCAGTTTTTGTCCGCGATGATAGGCTTGGTCACGGTGAACGATGATGCTCAATGCGTCAACCGGTTCTTTGTTAACCAGCACGTCCACTTTTACCAAATCGCTGTCGCGGTATTCGTGGAAGGTGTAGTCGAGTGAGGCGTACCCGCGGCTGACGCTTTTCAGTTGGTCGTAATAATCTACCACCATTTCCGCCAGCGGCAGGTAATATTCCAGCAGCACGCGGGTGGCGTCCAGATATTCCATATGCAGATATTCGCCGCGGCGTTTGGTGGTTATTTCCATAATGGGACCGATATATTCGGCGGGCGTGTAAATGCTCAATTTCATCCACGGTTCGGCGATGGATTCGATGACGCCGGGGTCGGGCAAACTGGCGGGGCTGGAAATAACCAGCGTTTCGCCGTCGGTTTTGCGGACACGGTATTGCACGCTGGGCGCGGTGGCGAGAATGTCGAGGTCGTATTCCCGTTCCAGCCGTTCTTGAATGATGTTCATATGGAACAGCCCCAAAAATCCGCAGCGAAAGCCGAAACCGAGCGCTTGGCTGGTTTCCGGCTGGTAAACCAATGAG
>CAYPNZ010000533.1:0-2205 GCA_964411845.1 uncultured Anaerolineaceae bacterium | reverse complement strand
GTTTATGATGAAAACACCATATCCCAAGAAAGGAGATTCTTATGCAAAAAAAACCGAATTTCGTACAACCCAAACTCTTCACCACCGCCGAAGCCGCGGCTATTCTGAACGTCAGCCTGAAAACGTTGAACGGTTGGCTGAAAGACGGACGGCTGCCATACATCAAACTCGGCGACGGCGGACGCCTCACCCGCATTCGCGAGCGGGATTTGGAGGCATTCATTGACAGCGGCTATCAAAAACCGAAATGAAAGGAGGAAGGATGCAACACCTCAGCCAAACACCCGTACCGCTGGCGGTCCGCCTCGGCGATGCCGGCTGGGAAATCCTCACCCCGCCCGGTCCGCCGGCAATGTTGCTCCACCGCCTCAGCGGCAATACCGCCACCGGTATCCGGGTTGAAAAAATCGATGGAAAAATTATGGCGGTTATCCCTTACACCCGCACACTGGATGCCGCTTTGCAAGAATTGATTGATACTTTCATCTCGCTGCGCTACGATACCGGACAGGTGCAGCTCGCGCTCTTTGCCCCGGAGGCGGTATAATGACTCTCAACCCGCCCCCTCGCTTTGTGAATCTGCCCGCCGGTATCCTCTTCGACCCGCAACTGCCCGATGCCCTCTTCCGCACGCTGGCGCAGCTGCACGGACTGGCGTGGCAAACCAAAGGCGAACGCACCCCGCCCGCCACCGTCGCCGAGTTCGCCCGCCTGCGCGGACTCAAAACGCGCCGTATGTACGACCATCTGCGTGAACTGAAAGCCAAAGGATACATCCGGGTGGAAAATCTCGGACACAACCGTATTGTCATTTTCCCGCTGCGTTGGGACAAGGGCGCTGCGTTGCCCGCCGATGATGATACCTCGCTGTCCGCTGATGATTTAGCCGCCTTGACCGATGACACGCTCCCGCTGCGTTGGGAGCCGGACGCTGCGTTGTCCCCGTCGGTCCCGGATGTGACCGGTACTGCAACAAATTCCGGTAACCCGTCCGACCCACCCGATTTTACTGCAAAACTTTGCAGTAATACTGCAACAAATTGCAGCAGTAGTCGTCGTTGTTGTTTTAAAGACTCTGAGTCTGATTCTAAAAAACAACAACGACAACTACAAACTACCGATTTTACTGCAAAAAATTGCAGTAAAATCCCGCCGGATTTTCAACCGCTGCTCGAATTGCTCGTCGACCGCTGCGGCTCGCCCGCAAAAATCGCCCGCGATGCCGTCTGCGCTTCCGCCCGGCGCGATGACGACCCGGATTTTGTCCGGTACGATGCCCTGCGCTGGCTGGCATACTGCCGCTCCGACCGCGGCAAAACCATCAACGCCCCCGGTATTTTCATCGCCCGCAAAATCGAGCGCGCCGAACCCTGCCCCGATTATTTCCAAACCGATTACGGCTCGCCGCTGCACGCTGAAATCCGCGCATTGGCAAGACAATTAGAATAACATTATGTCACTGCAATTTATTGCAGTAAACCCAGTTTAAATGTAAGGAGGTTCAATTTAATGAGGGAAATCCGCTCGCAAAGACCCGCAAACCGGCAAAAGTCACAAACACGCTATGCCAAGTCAATCAATCATCCGCGCTCTACCATCTTCAATAATGACGCTAACTGCTGTCGCGCTTCCGAATAGGTATAAACTCTCATCCTCTTGCTCCGTTACACGCTCAAAACCCGGAGAAGAAAATTTGTCACGCCAACAACTCGTCCACATCCACCGCCAAAGCGTCTGCCAGTGCCCGCAACACCGCCGCGGAACCGGTGCGCTTGCCGCTTTCGATTTGCGACAGATACGGTTTGCTGATACCCGCCGCTTCCGCCAACTGCTGCTGCGTCAGTCCCCGATATTCCCGCCAAACCTTGACCGGGTTGGCACCGTCCAGCAGGGCAAAAACAACCTCTGCCGGCACCAACGCTTCCGTACCGGCTGCCAGTGCGGCTTTCGCTTCATCATAGGCACGAATGTCTTCCAGCATTTCGGCATCTTGTACCAAACGACGATACAGATGGTACGGCAAAATCGCCCATTCCGGCTTGCCTTTCTTTTTGATAAACTGAACGGTCATCGGTATATACCTCCACGCGGACCTATCTTCAACACCAAAACAACGAGGTGCCCATCGTCTATGTCATAAATCACCCGCCAATCGCCAACCCTTAATCGATAACCGGGACGATTCTGTAATTTAGTGATATTTGT
>CAYPNZ010000532.1:0-2211 GCA_964411845.1 uncultured Anaerolineaceae bacterium | reverse complement strand
GATTTGGACGCGGTTTGCCCCGACCATCCCGTCCTTTTGTGGCGCGCCGACCATCATGCCGCGGTAGCAAACAGCCGCGCGCTGGCAATTGCCGGTATCACCGCCGATTTCCCCGACCCCGCCGACGGGGTGATTGAGCGCGATATTCACGGCGAACCGACCGGCGTGCTGAAAGAATTGGCAATTGATTTGGTGAGCAAACATATTCCCCCCGTCGCCGACGATACCGCGCTCGGCGCGCTGCGCGGCGGTATTGCCGAACTTCACCGGCTGGGCATTACCGCTGTGCACGACCAGCGTATGATGAGCGGCAGTCGGGGCGCGCAAGCGTGGCGATTGTATCAAACCCTCGCCGAGCAGGGCAACCTGAACCTTCGCGTAACCAGCAATATCCATTATTCTCAACTGCCGCAGGCAATTGCATTGGGGTTGAAATCCGGTTTCGGTTCAGACCGGCTGCGGTTCGGCTTTGTGAAAATGTTCAGCGACGGTTCGATGGGGGCGCACACGGCGTGGATGCTGGCGCGATATGAGGACAGCAAAGACGGATTTGGTATGGCGGCAATGCCGATGGAAAAAATTGCGGCGGTTGCCCGCGAAGCGAGCGCGCACGGCTGGGCGGTATCGGTGCATGCCATCGGCGACCGTGCCAATCGGGAAGTGCTGGATATTTTGGAAGAAATTACGGCAGCCGCGCCCGCGCCGTCGCCCATACCGCACCGCATCGAACATGCCCAATTGCTGCATCCCGATGATTTGCTGCGTTTTGCCAAATTGAATATCACCGCTTCGATGCAGCCGGTGCATTTGCTGGATGATATGGTGAAGATGGAACGGGTGTGGGGTCCCCGCAGCCGCTGTGCTTTTGCCTTCAAATGCCTGCTTGAATCGGGGGCGCGGCTGGCGTTCGGTTCCGATGCGCCCGTCGCCAACCCCAATCCGTGGCTGGGCATTCACGCAGCGGTCAACCGGCGCAAACCCGGCGGCGAGCCGGCGGGCGGCTATTATCCCGCAGAACGTATCTCGGTGGCGCAGGCGGTGCAGGCATACACGCAGGCAAATGCCGACGCGGTCGGTTTGTCGACGGTGCAGGGGAGCATTTCATCGGGCAAATGGGCGGATTTGGTGGTGGCATCGCAAAATATTTTCGCCGTTGACCCGCTGAAAATTGCGGATACAACGGCGGTGATGACCGTTTTTGACGGTGAAATTGTTTTTTCGGTGCCGGATTGATTACGGTCTTGGGGGAAAGAAAAGTTCGCGCCAGTGGTTGAGCGGGGTATCGGGGGGCGCAGCGGCGGGGTCACTGCCGGACATACTTTCGCCGCTCGTGGCGATAGCGCCGGCTTTCGGCGGGGCAATGATGACCACCACTTTCTCGCCGGGGCGGCTCCAGCGCAATTCTCGGCGCGCCACTTGTTCCACATATGCATCGGTTTGCACTTCTTGATAGCGTTGCACCAACTGCGAATGTTCCTGCTGCAACGCCGCATATTCTGCCTGCAACCGCACTTTTTGTTGCTGTACCCGGTAACTTCGCGCCGCCCGCCGGGTGAATCCCAACAACATAAACAACGCCAAACTCGCCGCCACAACAATGACGAATTGCGTTATCGGGAAATCGAGTTTCTTTTTTCTGCGGGTTGCGGCTGCCATAAAGACTCACATCGTGGAAGTTACCATAACTACTTTACAATAATACCCGAAAAGAAGCAAACCGTCAACTTGCGACGACAAATTTTATGTGACCATAGTACTATTGGAGCGGATATGTCTCACAGACTTGCCTATTTTATCACCCCGCACGGGTTCGGACATGCGGCGCGCGCCTCGGCGTTGATGGCGGCGCTGTTAAAAATTGACGACTCTCTGCATTTTGATATTTTCACCACCGTGCCGCAGTGGTTTTTTGACCATACGCTGGCGGGGCATTTCGATTACCACCCGTATGAAACGGATGTCGGGGTGGTGCAAACCGATTCGCTCACCGAAAATTTGGATGCAACCGTGCGGAAACTCGATGCCATGCTTCCCTTCTGCACCGACTGCATCGGCACGCTGATGCACGGGCTGCGGCAAAACCGCGTTGAGTTGGTGCTGTGCGACATCGCGCCGATGGGAATTGCGGTGGCGCAGGCGCTGGGGTTGCCGTCGGTACTGGTGGAGAATTTTACGTGGGATTGGATTTATGCCGGATATGTCGGACAAACG
>CAYPNZ010000531.1:0-2219 GCA_964411845.1 uncultured Anaerolineaceae bacterium | reverse complement strand
CCATCGAATGGGAAGCCGAAACGGCAAATTTAGTGGTGCTGCGTGATGTAACCGCTCGTAAACGGGCAGAACAGGCGCTGCAAATTGCCAAAGACAATTTGGAAAATATCGTCAAAACGCGCACTTCCGAATTGAAAAAAGCGAATGAATATCTGCTCGACCAAATTTCGGAGCGGCGGCGGGCGCAGCGTGCTTTAAACCGCGCTTTGGCGGAAGCGGAACAAGCCCGTGACCAACTCGACACCATCGTGGCATCGGTGGCGGATGGTTTGCTGGCAACCGACACCCACAACCGCATTACGATGATGAATCGCGCCGCGGAAGAAATTTTCAATGTAACGCGCGAAAATGCTATCGGGCAGCCCATCGAACGGGTGATAAACCACCCCACCCTCATCGAACGTATTTTAACCACGCTGGAAACCGGTCAGGAACTGCAATTTGAATTTGAAATGCCGTACCGGCTCGCCGAAATTCCAAATGCCCCCGATGCAAAAATTATCCGCGCGCGTTCTTCCGTGGTGAAAAAGCATGCGCAAAACGTGGGCGGGGTTATTACCGTGATGTATGATGTGACCCGTGAACGCGAGGTTGACCGCCTGAAAGCGGAATTCATTTCCACTGCCGCACACGAATTGCGCACGCCGCTGACCACCGTGCAGGGGTTTTCGGAAATTTTGCTGGCGCGCGACGACCTGCCGGTGGATGCCCGCCGAAAATATTTGTCGTATATCAACAATCAGGCGCTGGCGCTGGCGCGTATTGTAGATGACCTGCTCAATCTGGCGAAAATCGAATCGGGGCGAAAATTTGTGCTCAATAAAGAGCCGATTCGGATTGGCGCACTGGTTGAGCCGGTGGTGCAACAATTTTCGGCGGAAAACCCGCGCTACGACTTTCGGGTGCAACTGCGCGATGCCGATACCGTGTGGGTGGTTGACCGGCAGCGGATGACGCAGGTGCTGGATAATCTGTTGGGCAATGCGGTGAAATTCGCCCCGGAAGGCGGAACGGTTGAAGTGAACGGGCAAAGTTATCAAGACCCGCAATCGGGCGGCTCGTTTTATTTTCTGTCGGTAAAAGATGACGGGGTGGGCATGACGCTGGCACAAGTGGCGCATATTTTCGACCGTTTCTATCGCGGCGATGCCTCGAATACGGCGGTTGGCGGCACGGGGTTGGGTATGGCAATTGTCAAACATATCATCGAGGCGCATGGCGGACGCATTTGGGTGGATAGCAAACCGGGCGCCGGCACAAAAGTGTCGTTCACCGTGCCGCTGGAATAACCCGTCAAAGCGGGACGGGGGATTTGACAAACTTTCTCGGTTGTCTATAATTATTGCGTATAATATGAAACGACGCTTGGTATCACCGTGACGATGCATGGCGGCTTGAAAAAGTCGCCATTATTGTGTTGCGGTGATTTTATGGTGTATAACAGTTGATGATTGCGGCGGGTAACCAAAATATTTTAACCCAATTCGAGCAGTATCTTTCGCAAATTGCGCTTTCCCCAAAAACCATAACAAACTACCTTGCCGATTTACGGGTGTTTGTTCGCTGGGCAGAGACCGCATACAGCGGCGATTTCTCGTTGGTGCGGGTGTCGCCCGACCAAATTCGGGCGTACCGCCGCCATCTGCTTGCCGAAAATCGCGCGCCGTCAACCATCAATCGCCACTTGCAGGCGTTGCGCAAATGCTGCGCCTATTTGGCGCAAACCAATTTATCGCCGGCAAATGCCGCCGCCGAAATTCCGTTGGTGCGGGTAACCACCAAACAGCCCGTCCCCCTTTCGCGTGCGCAAGTTGAGGCGTTGCTGCTGGCGGCACAGCACACACGCGCATCCATTGCCAAACGAGATGTTGCCATTGTGCATCTGTTGGCAAATGTCGGCTTGCGCGTAACCGAAATTGTGGAATTGCAAATGGATGATGTTCAGTTCGATTTTCCCGGCGTGCATTTATCCGTCCGCAACGGGCGCGATGTTCGCCATGTGCCCCTGCCCGATGCCGTTTGCACTGCGCTGAAAAATTGGCTGGTCATCCGACCGCAGTCGGCGAATTACCCGCACGTGTTTTTAAGCCAAGAAGGACGACCGATTTCCGCGCGCACCGTGCAGCGCATTGTGCATCGCTGTGCCCGCGAAGCGAACATTGCCAATGTTACGCCGCAACTGTTGCGCCGCACCTATGCCTGCCAACTGTGGGAACAAT
>CAYPNZ010000530.1:0-2232 GCA_964411845.1 uncultured Anaerolineaceae bacterium | reverse complement strand
CGGAACGCATCGCCGCCGCCATCGAAACCACGCTGGAACCGTAACGGGAGAAAATCTAAAATCTGAAACCCGAAACTTTAAGGGAGAAAGTTATGTTTGAGTTCAAACTGCCGGATGTCGGCGAAGGTATTTTTGAAGCCGAAATTTTAGATTGGCTGGTCAAAGAAGGCGATACCGTTACCCAAGATCAGGTCATTCTGGAAATTCAAACCGATAAAGCCGTGGTGGAAATTCCGTCACCGGTGGCGGGAACCATCCAAAAAATTGTGGCGCAACCGGGCACGATGGCAAACGTTGGCGATTTGCTGGTTATCATCGCCACAGAAGAAGGCGCAAACTTGCCGCCTGCCCACCCGAACAAAACCACCGCGCAAGCGCCGGCAATGCAGCAGCACAGTGTGATGACCGCACCCGAACCGGCGCCCCCCGGCGGCAACGGCAAAACCAAGCCCGCCCCCGCGCCTGCCCCCATGCAAGTTGGCATTTTAGACCCCAACCGCCGCGTGCTGGCTGCCCCCGCCGTCCGAAAATTGGCGCTGGAAATGGGCATCAATTTGGCGCAAGTGCCGGGCAGCGGTCCCGCCGGGCGAATTTTGCTGTCTGACCTGAAACAATTTGCCGCGCAACCCAAACCCGCCGCGCCGACACCGTCCCCCGCGCCACCGGCTGCACCCGCCGCCGCGCCGGTTGCACCGCCTGCCCCGGCACCGGCGGCAATTCCCGAGCGGGTCAACCTGCCGTCCGTTTCCGCCGCCGCAGAATCGGTGGAAGAGGAACCGTTGCGCGGGTTGCGCCGCCGCATTGCCGAGCGTATGGAAGTGTCGCTGCGTGTGCCCGCGGTCAGCACCTTCCGCGAAATTGAGGTGGGCAGATTGGTTGAAATGCGCCAACGGCTCAAACCGATTGCCGCCGCAAAAAACCTGTCACTCACATTTATGCCGTTTTTCATCAAAGCTGCCACCATCGCCCTGAAAGAATTTCCGTATTTTAACGCCACCCTCGATATGGACAACCAAAAAATCATCAAACACAATTATTACCATATCGGCATTGCCACCGCCACCGATGACGGCTTGCTGGTGCCGGTCATCAAACATGCCGACCGGATGACCATTTTGGAAATTGCATCGGAATTAACCCGCCTGCGGATGCTGGCAGAACGCCGCAAACTTGCCCCCGATGAACTTTCCGGCTCAACATTCTCTATCACCAATTACGGCAGTTACAACGGCTGGATGGGCACGCCCATCATCAACCCGCCCGAAGTTGCCATTATGGGCGTGGGGCGCATCACCGAAAAACCGGTCGCGCTCAATGGCGAAATTGCCATCCGCCCGGTACTGCCGCTGTCGCTCAGTTTTGACCACCGTTTGATTGACGGCGCGGCAGGCGAACAATTCGCCGAACGGTTGCAAGCCCTGCTCGGCAATCCCGATACCCTGTTGCTGGAGATGCGCTGATGGTTGTGGGTGATATGGCAACCGGCGTGGATGTGGTGGTGCTGGGCGCAGGTCCGGCGGGATATGTGTCTGCCATCCGCGCCGCACAACTCGGCAAAGAAGTGGTTATTGTGGAAGCCAATAACGTGGGCGGGGTCTGTTTGAATGCCGGCTGCATCCCGTCGAAAGCCTTGCTCACCACCGCCGACCGCGTGTGGCAAGCCCGTCACGCCGCCGAAATGGGCATTTCCGCCGAGGTGACGGTGGATTTGCCCCAAATGCAGCAATGGGCACAGGGCATTGTGGATAAACTGGTTCACGGCGTGCAGCAATTGCTCACCGGCAACGGGGTAGAAATTGTGCACGGCACGGGCTGGTTTTTGGATGACCACGAGGTTCGGATTGAAGGCGAATACGGTGCGAAACGATACGCTTTTGAGCAGTGCATCATCGCCACCGGCGGCACCCCCGCCCCGCACCCCGATTTGCCCTTCGATGGCGAGCGCGTGCTCACCCCGCAGGCGGCATATCGGCTGACCGAATTGCCCGCGCGGGTGGCGGTGGTCGGCACGGATTATATCGCCGTGGAAATTGCCACTTTTTTCGGTAAATTGGGCGTGCCGGTGCATTTGTTGCTGCCCGATGAGAAATTTCCCCTGCCCGAATTTGATATTTCCGTGCGGCGGCACCTCAAAAGTTACCTGAAAAAAATCGGTATCATCATCGAGCCGAATGTGACCGACCCCGCCGCCGCTGTCGCCGATGAACCGCTGGTGGTGGTCTCGAACGGAAT
>CAYPNZ010000529.1:0-2253 GCA_964411845.1 uncultured Anaerolineaceae bacterium | reverse complement strand
CACGATAAAGAAATCTATACCGTGCTGATTGCCGCCGCCTATCGTCACACCGGCGACCTGCCCGCCGCCCGGCGGCAACTTGCCGACCTGAAATATCGCCGACCCGCCGCAACCATCGCCGAAATGACCCGCGCCTATATTGACCGCAACGCCGACCCGCGCGACATCCGCTCGCTGGCAACTTTGGCAGACGCGCTCGGCAAAACCGAAAGTTATATGCTGGCATATCTGGCAACCGCAACCGCCACCCCGTCGCCCACGCAAACCGTCACCCCCACACCGACCGCTACCCCGTCGCCCACACCGAAACCCACCGTTTCCCGTACGATTACCCCACGCCCCACCCCCACCCCGCCCGCATTCGGTGTGGCGCAATCGGTGCCGCTGTGCGACCCCAACGGTAATCGCACCCTGCGCATCTTCGTCCGCGATGCCGCCGGCAGCGGTGTACCGGGTGTAAAAATTGTCGTTTCGTGGGCGGGCGGCGAAAATACCCTCTATACCGGCTTCAAATCGGTTGAAAACCCCGGTTACGCCGATTTTACTATGGCGGTCAACCGCACCTACACCGTCAAACTGCCCGCATTCCCCGGCGAAGATGCCCGCGACATCAACATTTCAACCGTGCAGTGCAGTAACCTGCCGGAAAACATCGTGCCATCGTGGCAACTGGTTTTTCAGCAAAGCCCCCAACCATAGCCAACAATTTACCCCCAATATTTGCCAATATCCGCATCATGCGTAAACTTTTAAGCGGCTATACGCGAAATCGCCTATACAGCCAAAACAAAAAAGCGTGAAAGAAGGTGGACATTGAAAGACGAGCAATTGAATTCAATTCCCTTCTTTGCTGAACTGGAAAGCAAAGAACGCCGCGCCATCAACCAACAACTCAAAACAGAAACCTACGTGCGTGGCGAAATAATTTTCTCAAAAGGCGTCCCCGCCGACGCCCTGTACATCGTCGAAGCGGGGCGCATCAGCCTTTCTGCCGATACCAAAACCACACTCGCCAATTTAGGACCGGGCAGCCTGCTGGGCGAAGCCGATTTCTTCCAAGGCATTGCCCGTTCGGTTACCGCCACCGCCGCCTCCGATGTAACCGTGGCGGTACTGGATACCGATGCGCTCGAAACGCTCATTCGGAACAACCCCCGGCTGGGGTTGAACCTCAGCCGCGCACTCGGTTCGCCGATTGTGCAGATGACCGAATATCTGGCGGAACAACTGGGCAACAGCCCTTTTATGAAAGTGCTGTCGGTTGCCGAACGCCGCCAAATTGCCGCGCGGCTGATTGCCAAAGAATATCCCGCCAACCACGCCATCTTCCGCGATGGCGATGCCGCCAGCGGGATGTATCTCATCGAAAGTGGCACCGTGCGGCTCATCGGCGAAACCGATGACGATTACAGCGAACTCGGCGCGGGCACGGTTTTCGGCGAAATGGCAGTGCTGGCGGGCAAAGCCCATCCCGAAACCGCCCAAACCGCCCAGCCCACCACCGTGTGGCATCTTGCACCGGACGATTTCGCCGAAATCGCTGCCGCCCATCCCGACATCAAAGCCACGCTCAGCCGCACCATCACCGCCCGGCTGAGCCGCAAAGAGCAGCAAACCGCCATCGAAATTTTACGGCACATTCCGCTGTTCAGCACCCTGCCCGATGATGCGCTGGCAGACTGCGCCGGCTATTTGATGCTGCGCCACATTCCCGCCAATCAAACGGTTTACCAAACCGGCGACCACGGCGACGCACTGTTCATCGTCGAATCGGGTCAAATTGACCTGACGGACGATACCGGCAGCCTGCTGCTGCGCGCCGGTAACGGCGATTTCTTCGGCGAAATGGCACTGATGACCGGCAAAAGCCGCACCGAAACCGCCAACGCCATCACCGATGTGAACCTGTGGGCGCTCTACCGCACCGATTTCGATGCCCTGCTGGTCAAACATCCCCAATTGAGCGTGGCACTGAGCCAAGCCCTGCGCGACCATCTCAACGCCGCCGACAATCAATTCATCGAAAAACATTTGCGCAAACTGGCAGTTATGGGCGGACTTTCACGCCGTCAATTGGACGAAATTTCGGCGCGGCTGCATGCCCGCCGATTTAACACCGGCGACCTGATTTATCAGGAAGGTCAACCCGGCAGCGAACTCTATTTCATCGAAAACGGTTATGTGGAACGCTTTACGTCCACCCCTGCCGGCGTTGTGCCGTTGCCCGTGCTGAGCACCGGCGATTTTTTGGGC
>CAYPNZ010000528.1:0-2255 GCA_964411845.1 uncultured Anaerolineaceae bacterium | reverse complement strand
TGTCGGGCACATTTTTGAACATGGAAATTGTTGACGTATTTTTAAAACTTGTGCCGGTTTTGCCCACCGGCATCAGTGTGGTAGTGCGCACCGGACGGTATGTCGGGTATCGCGGGGTGGTGGTTCACGCCAACAAAAAACAGCCCGAACACCCCCTCATCCGGCTGCTGTATAACCCCAATCACGACCGAATTGTCCCCATTGAAATTGATTTGGCTCGAGACAAAACCACCACCGTGGAGGCAATTTTGCACCAATGAGTCCACTCTCTACCTGCCCCGTTTGCCAAAGCCCCGTACCCAACAACGCTCGGTACTGCCCGCAGTGCGGTAAAATGCTGTTTTCATCAGACAGCCATCCGGTTTTACCCCTTTCCAACCGCTGGATGGGCGAACGGCGGCAAGTTACCATCCTATTTGCCGATTTGGGTTCGTTCACCGCCGCCAGCGAAAAAGCCGACCCGGAAGACGTGATTGACATGCTCAACACGGTCTTCACCCGGCTAATGCTGGAATGCGAAAAAGAAGGCGGCTTTTTAGACAAAACCGTCGGCGATGAAATGATGGTGCTATTTGGCGCGCCCAAAGCGCACGAAGACGACCCCGCCCGCGCCGTGCGCGCCGCTTTGGCAATGCAGCAGGCAATGAAAGACCTTGCCGGCTTTATGCGCCGCAAAGTGGGACGCATCTGCGACATCAATATCGGCATCAACACCGGTTCGGTGGTTTGGGGAGAATTGGGACCCGAAGGGCATACCGCGCTCACCGTCATCGGCGATGCGGTAAATTTGGCGGCACGGCTGGAAGATTACGCCACCGGCGGGCAAATCATCGTTTCAGAAGCGGTATATCACCGCACCGGCGATTTATTTGAATATGAAGTGCTGGAAGCCATCGAAGTGAAGGGCAAAAGCGGTTACATCCCCATTTATGCCCCGCTGGGAGAAAAAGAAACCACCCGCAAAGCCCGAGAAGAAATTGCCCGCACCGTACCCTTTGTGGGGCGTCAGCAAGAATTCGATTTGCTGCACGCGCATTGGTCGCGCGCCGGGGCAGGATACCCGCAAACCGTATTGCTCAAAGGCGAAGCGGGGTTGGGAAAAACCCGTCTGGCAACCGAATTTGTGAACAGTTTGAACAAATATGCCCACGCCAAACATCCCATCATCTTGCGCGCGCAAAACAGTTCCGGCAATCGTGAAACATACAAACCGCTGACACAAATTACCGAACAGTATTTCGGGTTGGTAGAAAACGATACCGATGTCATCCGGCGGCGAAAAATCGAAGACCGGATTTCGGCGCTGGGCATTACCAGCAACAAATTCATCCCGTTGATGGGCTACCTGCTGGGGTGGTACAGCAACCAACTTAAACCTGACGACCCCGAAGCCAAACGCAATTTAGCCTATCTGCACGGCGCCGCCATTGACGCCGCCGTTGACCTGTTTTTCAAACAAGCCGCCCGCCGCCCCACCCTGATTATCATTGACGATTTACAGTGGGGAGACAACCAAATCATCGAATGGCTGCAACGGGTTGTCACCGCCAGCCAAATGGTGCAGGTGCAATCGGGCGGGTTCCAATTGATGGTTTTGGCAATTACCCGCCCGCGGTTCGATTTATCGCTGAACAACGTGCAAATCAGCAATATCATCAACCTGTCGCCGCTCACCGAAGCGGAACGGCGCGAAATGCTGGGGCACATTTTGCCCGGCGAAGGCATACCCGCCACACTCATCACCCGCCTCACCAAAGAATCGGACGGCAACCCGTTTTATCTGCTGGAAGTTACCCGCGAACTGGTACAATCCGGGCAACTCATCCTCAGCAGCGGTCGCTGGGAACTGACCCGCACGGTAGACCAAATTGAAGTGCCGCACAGCATCGAAGGGCTGGTGCTGGCAAAACTCGATACCCTCACCCCCGATGAACGGCGGGTGCTGCAACACGCATCCGTTATCGGCATGACCTTTAACGAAAAACTGCTGAAAGAAATTACACCCGTTGATACCATTGATGCCGCGCTGGAAAATCTACTGAAACGAGGTTTGATTCGGCACACCGGCAGCACCGCCGAAAAAGGACGCACCTTTACTTTTGCCCAAGCCGTCGTCCGCGAAGTAACCTATAACAGCATTTTGCGCAAAACCCGCCGCGAACTGCACGAACTCATCGCCGATTTAACGGTTGACGAAGCGCGCACCCCCACCCAAAATTTGGAAGCACTGGCACACGATTACGCCACCCGCGGGC
>CAYPNZ010000527.1:0-2259 GCA_964411845.1 uncultured Anaerolineaceae bacterium | reverse complement strand
ATTCCCGCTTTCGTACCCGCAGGGCACAGGCGGGAATGACATTGCTTAAAATCAAGCGCTTTCCCGTATAGTTTCAGGTTTTTGCAAAATCGCTGTCAAATGTTGGTAATCAACCGAAAAACCGATAACCGGAAACCAACCACCAACTATGTCTCATTTTGATTTCGGCAAACTTCGCCCACTGGAAATAAAATCTTTTGTTCACGAGGGGCAGCCCGTTTTTTACCTGCGCGACCCGCTGGAACTTTCCAACCGGTATGCGCTGGTGCCGCAGGTGCTCGGTCCGCTGCTGGCAACGCTTGACGGGCAGCACACTGTCGCCGAAATGCGGCAAGTGTTCATCCAATCAACGGGGCAACTCATTTCCGATGCGGAAATTGAGGGGCTGCTGGCACAGTTGGATGACCTCTACCTGCTCGACAACGAAAATTTCGCCACGGTAAAAGCCCACGCGCTGACACAGTATCGCGCCGCGCCGTACCGACCGCCCGCGCTGGCGGGGCTGAGCTACCCCGCCAACCCCGACACACTGCGCCGCGAATTGCAGGCGTTTATGGATGCCACCCCCCCCGCCGAACCGCTCGAAACGGGCAGCGGGCTTTTTTGCCCGCACATTGATTACGCCCGCGGCGGGAAAGTGTACGCCCAATTGTGGAAACGCGCCCGCAAATTGGCGGAAAATGCCGAAGTGGTGGTCATTTTCGCCACCGACCATAACAGTTTTCTGCCGGGGCAAATTACCCCGACCCGCCAAAATTACGCCACCCCCTTCGGCGTGCTGCCCACCGAGCAATCGGTGGTGGATGCAGTGGTGGATGTGCTGGGCGAAGAATCTGCCTTTACGGAAGAATTGAACCACCGCCGCGAACATTCCATCGAACTGGTGGTAACGTGGCTGCATTTCATCCGTGGCGGCAAACCCGTGCCCATCGTACCGATTCTGGTCGGCTCGTTTTACCATTTCATCGGCAACGGCAAAAATCCCGCCGCCGACCAACAATTGCAAGCCGTGCTGTCGGCGGTAAAACAAGCAACTGCCGGGCGGCGCGTGCTGACGGTGGCATCGGGCGATTTGGCGCATCTCGGTCCCGCTTTCGACACCGAACCCATCACCCCGCAAGAAAAAATCCGGCTGAAACAGGATGACGAGCGTATGCTGCAACCGCTCATCGCCGGCAATGCCGACGACTTTTTCGAGATTATCCGCGCCGAACGCGGCGAGCGAAACGTGTGCGGTACCGCCCCGTTTTACCTTTCGCTGAAAATGATGGGGGATGTGCGGGGCGAAGTGACCGGTTACGATTGCTGCGTGGCAGACGACCGCGACACCTCGTTTGTTTCGGTGGCGGGCATGGTATTTAAATAGCGAGTGACGAATAGCGAATAGCGAATAGCGAGTGACGAATTCGGGAGGTGTGCCGTGAGGAAAAATCCAATAGCGATGACCGCCATTGCGGTGGCAATTGTGCTGGCGTGTGTGGGCATCAGCACCATGTTCTCTGTCGGCTCGCAAGCGCCAACCCGTCCCGAAACCGCTACCCCGCTGCCCACCGCCACCGCCAAAATACCGCATCCCGCCGACAAAAAAATGCAGGTAGAAACCGCCGCGGGCACAGAACCGGAACCGACGGACACTTTCGGCGAAATTAACGTCAGTTATCCCGTCCGTTTCAGCGCCGGCTCCAGCGATGTGGTGCGGGTGCTGGTGCAGCGTCCGCCCGCGCTGGCATCATTGGGCATGGGCGATTTCGACCGCATCCCCATTCCCCCCGATGCCCCGCCGATTGTCGGCGCAACCAGTCTGTATCGTGCCACCATTTTAATTTGGAACCAAATGCGGCTGGAACTCACTTCACCCACGTTTTCCGTTTCCCCCATTTACCCCGCCACCCAAACCGTAAACACCGACCCCGGCGCCGACCCCGCCGTGTGGGCGTGGACGATTGTTGCGCCGGAAACCCCCGGTTTGCACGTGCTGGTGTTGCAGGTTTTTCTGGGCGACAACTCCGTGCCGGTTTGGGGACGGTCATTTCAGGTGGAAGTGGTCGGCACAGATGCGCTGGCAACCCCCACCCCGCCCCCGTCATTCATCAACAGCCCCGGCGGCAAAGTGGTCATCGGCGCGATTACCACCATCATTGCCGCCTTGATTGGGTTGTTCGGCACGCTGGTGGGCAAAGGTATCATCCTCAAACCGAAAGAGAAACAACCATAACCTGCCGGCTGCCATTGCCAGCAAACGCAAAAACGATTAAAATA
>CAYPNZ010000526.1:0-2281 GCA_964411845.1 uncultured Anaerolineaceae bacterium | reverse complement strand
TTGAGGCGGGGTGGGCACACGGTTGGCGGGGATGCGGAACCGTGTGACCACCGGTTGTTTTGGTGTGGACCCTGTTGGATTCGAACCAACGACCAACCGGTTATGAGCCGGTTGCTCTAACCGCTGAGCTAAGGGTCCTTAAAGAAAAGAGCGGGCGACGGGGATCGAACCCGTATATTCAGCTTGGAAGGCTGATGTTCTACCATTGAACTACGCCCGCGCGGTATTTGGTCGGGGTGATTGGATTCGAACCAACGACCTCTGCGCCCCAAACGCAGCGCTCTAACCGGGCTGAGCTACACCCCGTATTGCAGAGCAAATTATAGCGCATTCAACCCGTTTTTCAAAATTTGACCCCGATAGAAGTGACAGGTTATTGCGCCCAGCTGATTTGCTGCAATAGCCAATCGGGGTGGTGTGTGCCCCAATCTGCCACTTTTTGCGGCGATGCGTTTGCGCCGGTGGTATCGAGAATGTAAATGTTCCAACTGCCGCCCGCATCGGAAACGAATGCCAGTTGCGTGCCGTCGGGTGACCATACCGGCAGCCCTTCGTTGGCAGCGGTGGCAATCAGCGGCGCGGTTTTTTCGGTTGCCGCATCCCACACAAAAATATCCCAATTGCCGTTGCGAGTGCTCATAAAGGCTATATTGCCGGTGGCAGATACCGCCGGACTGCGGTCGCTGCTATCGGTGGTGAGCCGTTCCGCTGTACCCCCGCCAGCCGGTATTCGATACAAGCCCGGTTCGTTTCCCTGCGGGTCGGTTCCTTGATAAATGATGGCGTTATCGGCGGACGACAGGGTGGGGGTGCGTCCTTCACCCCGTTCTTGCGCGTCACTTTTCCCGTCGGCAAACGTGGTGTAAATGCGCCAGCGGCGGTCGCCGGAACGTTGAGAGGCGAAAACAAATTCAAGTGGATTGTTACCCCAGCGCGGCAAAACATCTTCCGCGAATTTTGTCACCCGAATGTCTGCGCGCGAAGTGAGGATGAAACTGTGCAGCCCTTCACTGCTGCTGACCAAACTGTGGTACACCAGTGTTTTTTCCAGCACTGCCGGTTGGGTGCCGTTCGACAGTACCACTTTTTCAGCGCCGGTTTGCAGATTGTGGGCGATAATTTCCCACAGGTTATCAGCCGCGTTGAACCGCGCGAAATAGAGCGAGCCGTTGCCCCCGGTGAATGTGCCGGTTTGGGTAACGGCAGGGGTAGCGCCAACCGCGACAGTTGCCGTGCCGGTGACCGCTACGGTTTGTGTTGTCGGGGTGGCGGTGGCTTGTTTGGCGCGTTCGCTGTTTTTGCAGCGGAAGGCGGCATCTTTTGCCAGCGTTTTCAATTCAGAGTCGGTGCGCAGGGTTAATGCCGATTCATATCGCGCTTGCGCCAAACACCATTCGTTTTGCGCCGCCAGCGCATCGCCATAATTGCGATAGGTGCTGAACAGCCGGTCGGACACATCGGCAAAATTGGGGTCAATGGCATATAGACGGTTCAGCACGACCAGCATATTTTCATAATCGGTGGGGTCGGCATTATCCAGCGACAGGTATAGCGATACTTTTTCCCATTCGGTGGTGACGGCGGGGTCGTTGGGGCGTTCCACCAATGCTTCATCGAAGGCGTGCAACGCGCCCTGTAAATCGCTTTCGGTTTCCAGCCGCAAACCCAACTCGAAATTGGCGTTGTACAGCATAGCAGAAACTTCGCCGGGCATAAAAGTGGGGTTGATGTCGCGCACCTGTTTTAGCAGTTCGATGGCTTGCTGCCAATCGCCCTGCAATGTGAGCGCTTTCGCCTGTTGAAATAAATCTGCGGCTTTATTTTGGCGCGGTTCCGAAACGGGGGGGGCGGTGGCGGTGGGTTGGGCGCGCAGTTCCGCCAGCAATTGGCGCGCTTGCGGATGCGCCGGGTCGAGGGTGAGCAATTGGTTCAATTCGGCAATTGCCAACTCGGTTTGTTGGTTTTCGGCATATTGTACGGCTTGTTGGTACAGTGCCGCCACCTGCTGTTCGCGCAGCACGGTGCGTTCTTTCAGCCCGTCGTAAACGCCCAGCACCACACTGCCGACAATCAGCAAAAATACCACCAGGGTGGAAAAACATCCCAGCCGGCTGCGCCACCACGGACGGTGGGCAAGCGTTTCGGTCAGCAATTCATCCAAATCTTCATCATCATCGGGAATGTCTATCAGGTTGGGATTTGGCTCGCCGCAGACGGGGCAAGCGGTCAAATCGGCGGGATATTCGGTGTTGCAATTTTGGCAGATGAAGGTTGTTTGGTC
>CAYPNZ010000525.1:0-2282 GCA_964411845.1 uncultured Anaerolineaceae bacterium | reverse complement strand
AATCCGGCACACACCGCTTTTCAACTGAACCTGATGAGCGCGTTTTTCGGTGCGCTGGCAACCGTTATGGTCTACCGTGCGGGGAACGCCATTTTTCACCGCCCGACCCTCGCTCGTCGCGCCGGGATGTGGCTTGCCGCGCTGATGTTCGGGTTGGGACCCGTTTTTTTCAGCCAAGCCACCATCGCCGAAGTTTACACGCTGAACGCACTTTTCATCGCCGCGCTGCTGTGGCTGTCCCTGCGAAAAAAATGGCTGGCGCTGGCATTCGTGTTCGGCTTGAGTTTAACCCACCACCGCACCGCCGTTTTAACCGCGCCCGCGCTGGCAGTTTGGCTCATCAGCATCTACCCCCTGCATCGCCGCGTCGGATGGCGGCAATTGCGGCGCGATATTCCCCCGCTGAAAGCCGCCGCCGCGCTGTTTGCCCCGTTATTGCTGTACCTGTATCTGCCGCTGCGCGGGTCGGTCGGCTCGCTGGACGGCAGTTATCAAAATTCGTGGGCGGGTTTTTGGCGGCACGTGCTCGGCGGGGGATACGGCGCGGCATTTTTGCTGGGCAATCCCTTCGGCAGTGAACGCGGTTTTTCGTTTTATGCCGATTTGCTCCGTGCGGAATTGGGTTGGTGGGGGTTGACGTTGGCGGCGGCGGGCATCACCGCATTGATATGGCGGAAAAAGTGGCGTGCGCTGGCGCTGACGGGCATCGCTTTTGGCACATTTCTGGCATTCAACCTGAAATATACCGTCGCCGATATTGAGGTTTTTTTCATCCCCGTATTTTTGATTCTGGCGCTGTGGGCGGGGGTTGGGCTGGGAGAGGTGCTCGGTCAATTGCATAAAATTCCCGTAGGGGCGACTCGCGAGTCGCCCCTACAAATTGGATTGGCAATTTTGTTGGCGATTTTGTTGCTGTGGCGCGGGGCGACGGTAGATGAAAGCCGCGCCGGGCAGTGGGATGTTCACGATTACGGGCTGGATGCGCTGGCGCAACCCGCGCCGAATGGCACGGTGGTCGGCATTTTGGGGGAAATGACGTTGCTACGCTATTTTCAGGAAGTGCAGGGGGTGCGCCCCGACATCCGCACCGTTGCCGCCGACCGCGATGACGCGCGGCTGAAAACGGTGTCGGCGTTGTTGGCGCAGAGTGAGCCGGTGTATCTCACGCGGGAATTGCCCGGCAGCCCCGCCGGCTGGCATTTTTCGGCGGTGGGACCGTTGATTCGGGTGGCGGATGCGCCGCTGCCCCCCCCGAAATTCGATGTGCCGGTGGGGGCGGCGCTCACGCCGGAAATTTCGCTGGCGGGCTATTCGGTCAGCCGACCGGCGGCGCACACCCGTCCTGCGCCGGTGCGATTGACATTGGTCTGGCAGGCAGTGCAATCGCCGCCGGCAGATTTGAAGGTGTCGGCGCGGCTGCTGGATGCGGCGGGAAATGTCGCCGCGGTGACCGATGCCGTGCCGGTGCATTTTGCTTACCCCACCGGTCGTTGGCGTGCCGCAGAAAGCATCGCCGATGTGTACGACCTGCACCTGCCCGCCGGCGCATCCGGCACATTCACCCCGCTGATTATTTTGTATGACCCCGCCAACGGCGCAGCGGAAGTCGGGCGGGTGGCACTGCCGCCGATTACCTGCAATTCCGATTCATAACTTCCGCATCACCACAATATATTCTCGATTCATGGTGGTATCCGTAACGCCGGTTTGGTTGGTCGGGCTGTTGCGCGACGGCATTCGTTTGTTGGGAATATTGCGGATAATCGTTTCAATGTGGGTAAATCCATACCGGTTGAAAAACGCAGCAGTAATCTCATCGGTGGGCAGGGTGATGCCCTTCACTCGCCGATTGCCCACCACATAACACACATACCCTCCCTTTTTCACAGTATCGGCAACATTGGCAATTGAGCGGTGATAATCTTGATAAAAACTGCACACATCTTGGGCACGTTTTTCATCCTGCAAAGCAATCCGCGCTATTGATTCATCGGCAATTGGAACCCCGACCGGTTCAATTTTCTGTCGTTTCCCCCCCATCAATTGTGCATCAATTCGGGCGGCGTTTTTCACGTTTAGCCATTGGTTGGCAAGTCTGGAAAACTGCCCATAGGCAACCGTGGTGCGGCTATCGCCGTATGGCGGCGAGGTGACAACAATATCAACTTCGCCGGAAGTAATATGTTGAACACCATTTACAGTGTTAAAATCATACACTCGTGTCCATGCCGAATTGCGCTCAACACGCGCCAAAAACGCCATTAGCCCTTTACGGTTGCGCG
>CAYPNZ010000524.1:0-2295 GCA_964411845.1 uncultured Anaerolineaceae bacterium | reverse complement strand
ATTCTCGCGTGGCAGCCACCACCGGGCGAATGTTTATCAGCGACATCGGCGTGATTTGGTCGGGGTCTTTAATGGACATTCGTTCTTTGACCACCCGCTCCAACCGCAGCAACCCGATGCGCAATTGATTTTGGATGAGTTCACCCACGGTTTTGATGCGCCGGTTGCCCAAATGGTCTATATCATCGGGGCGAATTTTGCCGTTATTGATGTTGATGAGCCGCCGCACAACTTCGATGATGTCTTCTTGGGTGAGCACACGCTTGTCTAACGGCACATCGATACCCAACCGACGGTTCAGTTTGTAGCGCCCCACACGCCCCAAATCGTACCGGCGCGGCGAGAAAAGGAGCGATTCAATAAACGCCGTGGCGTTGTCGAGCGTGGGCGGGTCGCCGGGGCGCAGCCGTTTGTAAAACTCTAACAGCGCATCTTCCCGCGATTTGGTGGTGTCTTTTTCTATTGCCGAAGCGATGAAAGGATGGTCGGGGTCATCATCAACATCTTTAAACCGCTCCAAGATTTCTTCATCGGAACTCAACCCGATGGCGCGCAACAATACCGTCACCGGTAATTTTCGCTTGCGGTCAACCTTCACCGAAATCAGGTCGCGGCGGGATGTTTCAAATTCTAACCATGCCCCGCGATTGGGGATGAGTTTGGCGGCAGAAAGCGCGCGCCCGGTGGCGCGGTCTTCCACCACGCTGAAATACGCGCCCGGCGAGCGAATCAACTGCGATACCACCACCCGTTCCGCCCCGTTGATGACAAACGTGGCGTTTTGGGTCATCATCGGGAAGTCGCCCATAAAAACGTCTTGGTCGGAAACTTCGCCGGTGTCTTTGTTTACCAAACGCACTTTTACCCACAGCGGGCTGGCATACGAAATATCACGCTCGCGGCATTCCGCTTCGGGATATTTCGGGTCATCAAAGCGATAATCCAAAAAGTACAATTCCAAATTTTTATTAAAACTCACAATGGGAGAGATTTCATCGAGCAACTCTCTAAGCCCCACCTCCCGAAACCATTTGTAGGCTTTCAACTGCACATCAATCAATTTCGGCAATTCCAGCACATCGGGAGTACGCGAGTATTTTTTCTTGGGTAGCATCGCCATTAGACAGAAACTCTCCTTTTTAACATTTCACAAATCATTCACACACCAACTCGCACCCACACAGGGTACTTTTTTCAAACAGCAAAACAAGCGAAACAAAATATTTTGTTTCGCTCAAGATTAAATACGGTTTTATGCTTTCAGATATTTTTGTTGAATTGCAACACCTGCTCTTCGAGGTAATTCGCGCGGTCTAATGGGGATTATCACCGATACCCGCCACCCTTGCGACAATCCTTCGCCACCACATTGTGAATTTTCGAGGCAAAACCCGCCCGCAAACCGCAATGTTACATTATATGTGTACCGATATTTTTTGTCAATTTTTGCCGGTACGTTTTAAATGAAAAGACAGGGGTTCAAAACCCGAAACCCCTGTCTTGAAAAGGCGGAATACGGCACTACAAACCGGCTTCTTTTCTCAGAATGTCGGCTTTATCGGTGCGTTCCCATGTAAATTCCACATCGGTGCGCCCAAAGTGACCATACGCCGCTGTCTTTTTGAAAATCGGTTTGCGCAAATCGAGGTTTTTGATGATTGCCGCCGGACGCAGGTCGAAATGTTTTTCTACCAGTTCGACGATGCGTTCATCGCTGATTTTTCCCGTGCCGAAGGTTTCAACCGCCAGCGATACGGGACGCGCCACGCCGATAGCATAACTGACCTGCAATTCCACCCGGTCAGCCAAACCGGCTGCCACAATATTTTTGGCAATGTAGCGAGTCATGTACGCCGCCGACCGGTCAACTTTGGTGGCATCTTTGCCGGAAAACGCGCCGCCGCCATGCCGCGCCACGCCGCCATAGGTATCAACAATGATTTTCCGACCGGTGAGACCGGCATCGCCCTGCGGACCGCCGGTAACAAACCGACCGGTGGGGTTGACGAAAATTTTGGTGTTGTCGTCCATCAGTTCAACGGGGACAACTTCGTTTATCACATGTTCGATAATGTCGCGGCGAATTTCGTCTTGGGTTACATCGGGACTGTGCTGGGTGGAAATAACCACCGCATCCACCCGCTTCGGCTTGCCGAAAGCGTATTCCACCGTTACCTGACTTTTGCCGTCGGGACGCAAGTAGTCGAGCGTGCCGTTTTTGCGCACCTGTGACAACCGGTAGCACAGTTTGTGTGCCAGCGACGCGGTGAGCGGCATCAGTTCTTCGGTTTCGTT
>CAYPNZ010000523.1:0-2325 GCA_964411845.1 uncultured Anaerolineaceae bacterium | reverse complement strand
AACAAATCTGTGGATTCCCGCTTTCGTACCCGCAGGGCACAGGCGGGAATGACATTCGATGATTTTTTGGTAAAAATCACCGGTTTCACTGTCGGAAAAAATAACTCCGAATTCAGGTTGTTTATTATTGTACCGTGTTTTGCAGCCAACAAAAAGCCACGAAGCCGGTTTTGCCCCGTGGCTTGATTTTTTATGAAACTGCAATTTTCAAATTGAGCGGCGGTTCCATTTAAATTCTATGGGGACGATAACTTTGCAGCACTTTCATATAGTTGGCGCGTTCAAATGCCGCCGGTTCGGCACAGTTGCGCTGGTTCATGCTGCCCTGCATCTGCACAATGGATTCATATTCGTATTGTTCCATCCAATCCGCCAATTCCTGCAAAATTTGGCTGATGCGCCCCACCCCGTTTTGCAGCAATTCCGATGCCATCATGGTAACTTTTGCGCCGGCCATCATGCCTTTCAGCACGTCAAGATGGGTGTGCACCCCGGAAGTAATTGCCAAATCGAGGTTGAGTTGCGGCGACAGGATGGCTGTCCAGCGCAACGGCAGCAACAGTTCGGTGGAATCGCTGAGGTGCAATGCCGGTACCACTTCCAATTCTTCCAAATCGAAATCGGGTTGGTAGAAACGGTTGAAAAGCACCAGCGCATCGGCGCCGGCTTTTTCCAATTGCGCCCCCATATAGGCGGTGCTGCTGAAAAACGGACTTAATTTTACCGCCACCGGGATGGAAACGCTTTGTTTGACATCGTGCACCACATCCAAATACATCTGCTCCACATCTGCACCGGACAGGCTGGCATTGGTGGGGATATAGTAGATGTTCAGTTCCAACCCGTCTGCGCCGGCTTGTTCGATTTTTTTGGCGAAATCAATCCAGCCGCCGGTGGAAACGCCGTTCAAACTGCCGATGATGGGAATATCCACTGCCGCTTTCGCCGCCCGAATGTGATTGAGATATTCATCGGGACCCATGTTGTAGTCGTCCATTTCCGGGAAGTAACTCATCGCTTCGCTAAAAGTATCGGCGCCGAAGCTGAGGAAATGGTCGAGGGCGTGGCTTTCGCCGGTAATTTGTTCTTCAAAAAGCGAATAGAGCACAACCGCCGCCGCGCCTTCGTCTTCCATTTGTTTGATGGTTGCCAGTTCACGCGATAACGGCGAAGCGGAAGGCACAATGGGATTTTTTAGGGTCATACCCATATATGTGGTTGAGAAATCCATAATTTTCATCCTTCTTGGGCTAATTTTCGGTATTTTTGCTTATGCCGCTGTGGGGTATGGGTATACCCCACAGCATCGTTATGTTAATCCATTTGTGCCAATTGTTCATATTGATGCCATTTGGCTTTGACCGCCGCTTGGGCTTCTTCCATCAACCGTTTGGCATCTTCGGGATGTGTTTTCAACAATACCCGATAACGACTTTCATTGTATGCGTAATCGGCAAGTGGTAATTTTGGTGCTTTTGAATCAAGTTTGAAGGGTTTTTTGCCTGCTTTCCGCAATTCCGGATTGAACCGGAAGAGGGGCCAGAAGCCCGTTTTTACCGCCAGCGATTGCTGGTCGAGCCCTTTGGCAATATCGTAGCCGTGGGCGATGCAGTGCGAGTAGGCAATGATGATGGAAGGACCATCATAGGCTTCGGCTTCGAGGAAGGCTTTGACGGTTTGGGTATCGCTGGCGCCCATGGCAACCTGTGCCACATACACATATCCGTAACTCATCGCCATCAAACCGAGGTCTTTTTTCGGGGTGGGTTTGCCGCCCGCGGCGAATTTCGCCACGGCAGCCAGCGGGGTTGCTTTGGATGACTGCCCGCCGGTGTTGGAGTAAACTTCGGTATCGAGCACCAGCACGTTGACGTTACGCCCGCTGGCAAGCACATGGTCAAGCCCGCCGTAACCGATGTCGTATGCCCAGCCGTCGCCACCGATAATCCACACGCTTTTGCGCACCAGCATATCAG
Source organism: uncultured Anaerolineaceae bacterium (assembly GCA_964411845.1). Taxonomy (GTDB): domain Bacteria; phylum Chloroflexota; class Anaerolineae; order 4572-78; family 4572-78; genus JANTHQ01. The sequence goes on along the minus strand of CAYPNZ010000523.1, from coordinate 349 downwards.
CCAAACTGAGCAAATCGCGCACTTTGGGCGAACCGTTCAACCCCGCCAATTTCTTTTTCAGCAGTTCGACGCGCTCGCGCTGGGCGCTGATGCCCGCTTCGTTGGATTGGTCGGCGTTGAGCAGCGCATCCGCCAAATCGGCGCCGATTTCATCGCGCAGCAGTGAAACCAGTTCGCGGGCATATTCGCTCTGTTTGTCGATGGTCAGGCGCATACCCAGCCCAAATTCGGCGTTATCTTCAAACAGCGAGTTGCTCCACGCGGGACCACGCCCTTCTTTATTGTGCGTCCACGGGGTGGTGGGCAGGTTGCCGCCGTAGATGCTGGAACAGCCGGTGGCGTTGGCAAC
>CAYPNZ010000522.1:0-2336 GCA_964411845.1 uncultured Anaerolineaceae bacterium | reverse complement strand
TGAAAAACCGGTACATTTGCCAAATTATTGGGATATTATTCCTATTGATAATTTACAGCAAACCTTAACTTGTTATTGATGGAATAATGAATAATTTTTCACTATTCATTTTTCATTACCATAAATGTCCCGATACTCCGACAAATTCAAATAAATGCGCCGAATGTATGTGCGCGGCTCGGTCAGTGGAATGAGCGCCACAAACATATCGAAATCATCGCTGGCTTGCAGCCACCGGTCAACCCGACCGGGTCCGGCGTTGTATGCCGCCAGCGCCGCAAATTGATTCCCCCCCACAAAATCGAGCATCTGCCGGATGTACCATGTCCCCATTTGCACATTGAGATACGGCAGCCACAGCGAATCGGCGGTATAGCCGACCAATCCCGTGCGGTCGGCGATGTCTGCACCGGTGGCGGGGATAATCTGCATCAACCCGCGAGCATCCGCCCCGGAATGGGCATCGGGATTGAACAGACTCTCTTGCCGCACCAGCGCGAAAACCAGCGCCGGGTCAATCTGCTGAATTTTCGCTTGCGCCACAATCAAATCATGATAGTAGAGCGGATATACCAGCCGCCGGATGAATTTCGGCACGTCGGCGGGGGTGGTGGCGGGCGATTGCCGCACCAAATCTTGCGCCGTTAAAATGCTGAGCCGGTACAGCCCTCGATTGCGGAACGCCAGCGACAGTTGATACAGCGCCACGGGGTTATCTGCCCAGTTGCTGCGCACGGTTTCAAATTCGCCCTGCGCTTCCGAACGCAAGCCAAGCGCCAGCAGGGCTTCGCCGCGCACAAAGGCGGGGTCGTTTTTCAGTTGATTGTCCAATGCCGATAAATTGGCATTCTCGCTTAACCCCACCCAATTTTCCAGCCAAATTTCCGCCGCCACCTGCTCCGACGGGGCGGGCGGCGACAAATCCAGCGGCACATCGGGCGATACGCCGTGCCCTGCCAGCAAATCGGCGGCGCGCAAGCCGTAATAGTTTAACGGTTGATGTGCCAACTGTGCCAGCAACGCTTCCGCCGGGGCGGTATCGCCCCGTGCCAGCAACGCTTTTGCGTGCCAAAAACTGGCGGCGCGGGCAAATTCGCTGGCGGGGTAATGTGCCAGCAAATCCGACCAATTTTGCTCGGCGGTGGGCAGGTCATCCGCTTGAAATGCCGACAGCCCCGCCCAGAAAAGCGCGTCATCGGCATACGCGCCGGCGGGGCGTTCGGTTGCCAGCGCGCGGAAATTTTCGGCGGCAACGGCAAACCGGTCATCCTGAAACTCGATGAGCGCGGCTTTCCACAGGGCTTCATCCGCTTGCGGCAGGGTGGCATTTTCGGCGGCAAAAGTGCGGTACAGCCCGATGGCGTCATCCAAATTTCCCTGCCAGCCGAGCGTGCGCGCTTTTTGCAAATTCGCGTCCGCCCAAAAATCGCTGTCGGGAAAATCGGTGATGATGGCATTAAAAGCCGCAATGGCGGCATCGTAATCGCCCAGCGCGCGCCAACTCCAGCCGAGCAGCCAGTGGGCGGTGTCTGCGTTTTCGGCGGGTGATGTTTTCAAAAAACGGGCAAGTGCATCTGCTGCGGGTTGGTATGCGCTGCCGCCATAATAATCCACATATCCGCGCTGAAAATCGTCCACCGGAAAATCGGCATTCACCATATCCACCAGCGTCAAATAGGCATCGAATGTTTTGGGGTAGGTATCCAGCACGGCTTGAAATTGTTTTTTCGCGGCGACGGTGTTGTCTGCTTGCAGATGGGCTTCGCCGGTGAGCCGCATAATTTTGGCGCGATATGCCGGAATTTGCGCCACATCCAAAATGGCGCGGTACTGCGCCAGCGCGCGGTTGAATTTTTCTGCGCCGAGATATGCTTGCGCCAGTTTTTCACGCAGGGCAACCTGAAAACCGGTATCGGCGGTGCGGTTCAGTGCGGCGGCAAAGGCATCTGCGGCGGCGGCATAATGTTCTGCCGCCAACGCGGCATCCCCTTTCCGCTCGAAAATGTAGGCGGCAATGGGGTCATCGGGCAGGATGGCGGCATCATACGCCGCGAGCGTGTCGGTAATGGTGCCGGATGTTTCCAGCGCCACTGCCAGATTGAATTGTGCCGGACGGGTCAGGTCATCGGCGGGATATTTTTCCACAAATTGACGGAAGGACTCGGCGGCAGCGGCGGCATCGCCCGCCGAAAGTTGCGCCCGCCCGCGCCAATACAGCCCCGCCCGGCGGTCGGTGGCGGGAGCGGCGGGGTCGGCTGCCAGCGCGTCGAATTGTGTCAGCGCAGCGGCAAATTGCCCGTTGCGGAAAAATTTCTGTCCCTGCGCCAGCCGTTCGG
>CAYPNZ010000521.1:0-2355 GCA_964411845.1 uncultured Anaerolineaceae bacterium | reverse complement strand
GCCCCTACGGAAACAATTACAGCCAACCGGCAGTCTTAAAATTTACTTTGCAACAACCGTAAAAATTGCAATGATGCGGTTGTCGGGTTAACGAATATATGCCATAATATCAACAGGAGACTTCCGTTAAAATGGCAGCAACCGAGCAGAATTTCAAACGCGCCCGAGCGGCGATGGTGCGCAATCAATTAAAACGCCGCGGTATCAGCGACCCCCACGTGCTGGCGGCAATGGCAGAGGTTCCCCGCGAAAGTTTTGTTTCGGTGGAATACCGGCATTTGGCGTACAAAGATTCACCCCTGCCGATTGGCTACGGGCAAACCATTTCGCAGCCGTATATTGTGGCATATATGCTGGAGGCATTGGCGCTGGAAAACCCCGCCGATGCCATCGTGCTGGAAGTTGGCACGGGGCTGGGCTATCAAGCGGCGGTGCTCAGCCGTTTTGTGCGGCATGTGTACACTGTCGAACGCATCCCCGAACTGGCGGCACAGGCACGTCAAAACCTGCTGGCACTGGGCTACACGAACATTACAGTATCGCAAGGCGACGGCGGCTACGGCTGGCGAAAATACGCCCCCTTCGATGGCATCGTGGTGGCGGCTGCCGCGCCGGATGTGCCCCCCCCGCTGGTTGACCAACTGAAACCCGGGGCATCGCTGGTTATCCCCGTCGGCGCGGCGGGACGCCAAAAATTATTGCGCGTTACGCTGCTGCCCACCGGCGATATGATGACCGAAACACTCGCACCGGTGGCATTTGTGCCCCTCATCGGTGAGCACGGTTACGCCGAAACCCCGCTGCAAAAGTAATTTCACGCCGGTAAAAAGAAAAACGCAATGCCGATGATGACATACACCCCCAGCAACTGTACCCCTTCCAGCCAGTTGCTCTCGCCGTCCAGCGCAATCAACGCCGAAATCAAAACCGCGCCGATGAGCGCCGAAATTTCAAACGCATTGAAGGTAAGCGTCAGCGGGTTGCCCAGCAGCAGGCTGATGAACACCAGTAACGGCGCCACAAAAAGCGCAATCTGCAAACTTGACCCCAGCGAAATTGCCAGCGACAGTTCCATTTTGTTTTTCATTGCCATTTGAACCGCCACCACGTGCTCGGCAATGTTACCCACCAGCGGAATCAAGATAATCCCCAGAAAAAACTCGCTCACGCCAAGTTGCGATACCACCGGTTCCACCGCGCCGACCAGCATTTCGCTGAGCACAGCGATGCCCACCGTTGCCGCCACCAACACCGACACCGCCGTTCGCACCCGCCATTGCGGCTGGTGATGCGTGCCGGGTTCATCCTGTTTCCTTTCCTGCTGAAACGAAAAAACAAGACTCAGCACATACACCGTAATCATCACCACCGCCACCCCGATGCTCAAATACTCTACACCGGCGTGATTGATTTCATCAATGGAATGGCTGAAAAATGACGGCACTGCCAGGGCGATAATCGCCAAAATGAGCATGGTGGCGTTTACCCCCGCCTGCGTTTTGTCGAAAGTTTGCCGTTTGAATTTTAGCCCGCCCAGCAATATGCTGAAGCCCAAAATTAGCAGTAAATTTCCCAACACCGACCCGGTAATGGACGCTTTGACCAGTGCCAGCAACCCTTCACGCAATGCCGGATTTGCCGCCCCTTTTTGAATTGCCACCACGGTGATGATGAGTTCGGCGGCGTTGCCCAGCGTGGCATTCAGCAACCCGCCGATTTTCGGTCCGGTGTAAATTGCCAGTTCCTCGGTGGCTTTACCTAAAAATCCTGCCAGCGGCACCACACCGAGCGCAGCCGTGAAAAAAACCACCACCGGCGACCCGTGCAACAATTCGGCGGCAATTGCCACCGCCACAAATACCAACAAACCATAGTTGATGTATTTCATCGGCATGCTCCGTAAAAATAAGTTGCTATTTTTCGGTTACAAAACGGTTTGGCGGAACATTGGGCGGCAGCATCACCCGCAGCGAGCGGGGTACAATTTCTACCGTGAGCGGGGTGTGCCCCACATTTTCCGCATCCAAATGGACGGGCATTTGTTCTTTGGCTTCAAGGTGGATTTGCTTCACCCGAAACAAAAATGTGTCGGGGTCATCCACCAATCGTCCGACGGTGGCATTAAAAATATGGCGCACCGACGACCGCCAGCCGTATCCTTCCATCACCACCACATCAAGCCAACCGTCATCCAATTTGGCATCGGGAGACAATCGCCAAAAGCGACCATACAGTTGGGCATTGTTGACCGTCACCATAATGACCCGCCGCGAAATGGTGTGCCGGCGGTCAAGGGTAATGTGCATCCGCGTGCCGCGAAAATCGCGCAGTACAAAAAACGCGGTTATCACCCAG
>CAYPNZ010000520.1:0-2356 GCA_964411845.1 uncultured Anaerolineaceae bacterium | reverse complement strand
TAAAAATGAGTGTATCGCCGACGGCGTATGTGTCGTTGGGTTGATAAATTTTACCCTGTGCCAGTTCGGCGCGCAGCAATTTTTCTTCGTCTTCTAATGCCTTTTGCACAAAAAATAAGCCAAGTTCGTCAATGGAACACGGCTTACCACTTTCTATAAACTTGTTGTAGAGGGCTTCGGTAGCTTCATCAGTAATTTGAAAGTCGTTGCGCCAAAAGGCAGCGGTTTGAGTGGGACGTTGATTCAAAACAATACTACTCCTGTAACTGAATTTACCAATCTACCGACTGCCGATTATAGCAGTCTTTCGGTCGGTTGACAAATTTTATTGCAATTTGCCGCAAAATTGCGCGTGAGGTAAGCGAGGTTACAGAATATCCGCCGCAGATGCGTTATAGTGGGTTTACCATCGCAAATATTATAGCGGCGGGCAACCATTTTTTACCAACGTTTATGTCACAGGAGGCAAACAAATGAGTATTTTTGGTGCAGTTGTAGCAGGTATTGTGGGGACATTGGCTATCAGTATGGTGATGGCAATGGCTCCCAAAATGGGTATGCCGAAGATGGACATCGTCGGAATGCTGGGGTCAATGTTCAATCCAAACGGTAATCGCGGGTTAGGCTGGACGATGCACTTGATGATGGGCATTGTTTTTGCCATTGTGTACGCCATCGGCTGGCAAGCATTGGGCGCGGTGGGTATCGGTACGGGCGCGATTTTCGGGGTGGTGCACTGGCTCATTGCCGGCACGATGATGGGGATGATGGGGGTGATGCACGCCGGCATTAAAGCGGGCACGGTGCAATCACCCGGCATTTTGATGTTCAATAACGGCGGTATGATGGGCTTTATGGGCGGACTGGTCGGACACGCAATTTTCGGGGTGGTGGTTGCGCTGGTTTATGCCGCGTTTGTGTAATTGTCCGCCGTTAAAAAGCGGTTCGGTTTGGGGGTTGCCCGTCACACCGAACCGCTTTTGATTCCGACGCAAAACCGTCATTTTGCCAACGACCGGGTCGTTGGTTTTTTGTTGCCTGCATATCCGGTCTGTGCCCAAAAAGTATGGTATCATATCCCAACCATCATCCGCGGAGGAATTATGTTACCTGCTTCCAAAACCGTTCTCACCCCCAAAGCCATTGTTTGGCGCGTCGCGCTGACGTTGTTTATTTTGTCGCTGCTGGCGGGTCCCGGCGCGCAAATTTTTCAGTCTCTTTTGAAATAATGCTTTCGCCACTTTCAAGAAAATAGGGTATGATAGTATTGTGTGAAACGTGAAACGTGATGCGTGATGACGTGATGCGTGAAAAACGTATTGCGTAAAACGTAAAACGTGACTTGAAACTTTGGACTTTGGACTTTGGACTTGAAACTTGTAACCCTGTAACTTTGAACCTTGAACCTGAAACTTTGAACTTGTAAATTGCAACCCTGCAACCCTGCAACCCTGTAACCTTGCAACTTTGAACTTTGGACTTTGGACTTGAAACCTTGGACTTCACCCATCCTCTCATTCGCCATTCGGGCGGTGATGCTTGCCGCGCTGTTGTGGCAATTGGCATCGCCGGCTGCACTGGCGCAATCATCCGGCAACGACCCGGTGACAGACCTGCTCGCTTCGATGACGGTGGCGGAAAAAGTCGGGCAACTATTCATTGTGCCGTTTGTCGGCAGCGATGTTTCGCCCGGCAGCGATATTTACACCCTGTTGACCGAATACAAAATCGGCGGGGTGGTGCTGCAAGCCAGCAACAGTAATTTTACAAACAACGAAAATACCCCGCGCCAAATTACCACCCTGACCAATCAGTTGCAAGCCCAAATGCCGGCAAACAAAAACATTCCGCTGTTTATTGCCATTGACCACGAAGGCGACGGCTATCCGTACAGCCGCATTACCGGCGGCGTAACACCCCTGCCCAGCCAAATGACCATCGGCGCAACGTGGAATACCACCAACGCCCGCGATGCCGGTCGCATTGCCGGGCAGGAACTGGCGGCAATGGGCATCAACCTGTTGTTGGGACCCGTACTGGATGTGCTGAACAATCCGCATCCCACCGGACGCGGCGACATGGGCACGCGCACTTTTGGCGGCGACCCGTTTTGGGTGGGCGAAATGGGACGGGCATACATTGCCGGCGTGCACGATGGCAGCAACGGCACCATTGCCACCGTGGCGAAACATTTTCCCGGTCACGGCGGCAGCGACCGTCTGCCCGATAACGAAGTGGCAACGGTAGACAAATCGCTGCAAGAATTGCGCCGCATCGAATTGGCGCCCTTTTTCGCCGTCACCGAGCCGGACACTTCCAGAACCACCGATGCCATGATGTCCAGCCACATTCGCTA
>CAYPNZ010000519.1:0-2358 GCA_964411845.1 uncultured Anaerolineaceae bacterium | reverse complement strand
CTCTGTGCCTCCGGTTCTCTGTGGTTTAATTTTTAACCCTTTTTTCAGGGGACTCTTGCATTGAAACCGAAAACCGAAAATACGGAGCTCCCCGCAGAGGTACCAAATGAATATCGAAACTGCACAACGAGACTTTGGCGTAACTTTTTCAAACCACGATTTGTTGCAAAGTGCGCTAACCCACCGTTCATACCTCAACGAAACCCCCAACCCCGCCGTGCGCGATAATGAGCGGCTGGAATTTTTAGGCGATGCGGTGCTCGATTTTATCACCGGCGAATACCTGTACCACCACTTTCCCGATGTGAAAGAGGGCGAACTGACCAGCCTGCGCTCGGCGTTGGTGCGCACCGAAATGCTCGCCGATTTTGCCACCCGCATCAATTTGGGCGCACACATTTTTATGGGCAAAGGGGAAGAAGAAACCGGCGGCAGAGAACGCCCCGCCATTTTGTGCGGCGCATTTGAAGCCCTGGTCGGCGCGCTTTACCTTGACCGAGGACTTGACGCCGTGCGCGAACTTGTTACCCCTTTCATCGAAGCGGAAATCGGCACCATTTTGCGCACCAAAAGCCATCACGATGCCAAAAGTCAGTTTCAAGAACTGGCGCAAAGCGTCCGAAAAATTACCCCGCACTATAAAACCATCGCCGCAGAAGGACCCGACCATAATAAAACGTTCACCGTCGCCGTTTATTTGAAAGACGTCGAATACGGACGCGGCAAAGGCTCGAACAAACAGCGTGCCGCCCAAGCCGCCGCTCGCGTCGCTTTAGACAAGCTTCACGCCGAAATTAAGGGAAGTTAGCCACTTATGCGACTGAAAACACTCGAAATTCAAGGGTACAAATCGTTCGCCATAAAATCCATTTTCCATTTTGACGAAGGCATTACCGCCATTGTGGGACCAAACGGCAGCGGAAAATCAAACGTATCCGATGCCATTCGCTGGGCGTTGGGCGAACAAAGTTACAGCAACCTGCGCGGACAGCGCACCGCCGATATGATTTTCGCCGGGTCCGGCAAACGGGCGCGAATGGGAATGGCATCGGTGTCCATCGTGCTCGACAACAGCGACGGCTCGTTACCCCTGGATTACAGCGAAGTGACCATCACCCGCCGCGCCTACCGTTCCGGCGAAAACGAATATTTGGTGAACAATAACCGTGTGCGCCTGAAAGATGTTGCCGCCATTTTGGCGCGAGGCGGACTGGCGCGGCAAACCTACACCTCCATCGGGCAGGGAACCATTGACCGCGCTCTGTCGCTGCGGGCAGAAGAACGCCGCCAACTTTTTGAAGAAGCCGCCGGCATCACCTACCATCGCCAACGCCGCGCCCAAACGCTCGCCAAATTAAACGAAACACACGCCAACCTGCTGCGCGTGAACGATATTGCCAAAGAAATTGAACCCCGTTTACGCCGGCTGGAAAAACAAGCCGCCAGAGTGGAAAAATACCAAATCATCAGCCTGCATTTAAAAGGGCTGCTGAAAGTTTGGTACGGCTACCGGTGGCACGCCAAACAAGAAGATTTACGGCTGGCAAAAATTCGCGCCACCGCCGGCGAGCAACGTCTTGCCGAACAGCGGCAGCAACTCGCCGAAATTGAAGCCGCCATCAAATCGCTGCGGGCGCGCCAAACCGAAATCCGCGCCCAACTGGGCAACTGGCACGCCGACAGCAGCCACCTGCACCGCCAAGCCGAAACGCTCCAACGCGAATTGGCGGTCGGCGAAGAACGCGCCCGGCAATTGGCGGCACAGCGAGAAGAATTTATTTCCGAAGTGCAACTGCTGGAAACGCAAATCAAACAACAGCAGGAAGTGGTGCAACAGGCACAACAAACGCTCGCCGAAATCAATCGGGCATATCAAACCGCCGAGAACGAATTGGCTGCCGCCAAAAAGAATTTAAACGCGCACGAACAACAGCGGCAAACCGTTCTCCATCGCCAAAAAGAAGCCCGGCGCACCGCCGAACGCGCCGCGCACACCATAACCGACCGTCAATCGCGGCTGGCACAACTGGCAGAACGCAAAACAGACCTGCAATCGCAAAAAGCCGCCCAGCAAGAAGCCATTGCCGCGCTGAACACCCAAAAAACCGAAGCCGAACAAAAATTGCAGGCGGCACAATCGCAATTGGCAAAAATTAACGCCGCACTCGCCGAACTGAACCGGCAAGAAACCGACCTGCACCGGCAGATGGAAACCCTGCAAACACAGGCAAAAACACTGGCGGCAAACCTTTCCGAGCAGGAAAAAGCGCTGGCATCGCTGCAAGCCCGCCAAGATTTGCTGGGCAAATTGCGCGGCGATATGTCCGGCTATTTTCAGGGCGTAAAAGCCGTGTTGCA
>CAYPNZ010000518.1:0-2359 GCA_964411845.1 uncultured Anaerolineaceae bacterium | reverse complement strand
GGTGCAAAAGTAAGTGATACGTCATTGCGAGGGCGTAGCCCGAAGCAATCTCCGGGTGTTATTGCCGGGGATTGCTTCGCCTTCGGCTCGCAATGACAATTGCCGGCATTTACAATTGAGCCACTACCCGGAACTTTTGTCATTCCGGAAATTTCCGCAGGAAATTATCCGGAATCCATAAAACGGTGGATTCCCACTTTCGTGCCCGCAGGGTACAGGCGGGGATGACATACCGGGTAGCAAACCCTGAATTTGCAAAACGTACTTGGCAAGGGGAAAAATTATGACCGACCGTATTGTTGTTGTGGAAGACGAAGAAGATATTGCCCATTTTTTGGAACGCCGTTTGGTGTATGAAGGCTACGAAGTTGAAACCATCGGCGATGGCGAAACCGCCCTGAAACGCATTTACGATGACCCGCCCGCGCTGGTGTTGCTCGATTTAACCCTGCCCGATATTGACGGGTTGATTGTAACCAAAGAACTCCGCGCGGCGAAAATTGATGTCCCCATTTTGATGCTCACCGCCAGAGATGCCATCCCCGACCGGGTGAGCGGGCTTGATTCCGGCGCCGACGATTATATGACCAAACCGTACAACATTGATGAATTGCTGGCACACGTGCGCGCCCTGTTGCGTCGGGCGGGGGGCGACAAAGAGGGCGAAAAACTTACTTTTGCCGATTTAACGCTTGACCCCGCCGCACGGCTGGCATATCGCGGCGACCGCGCCATCAACCTAACCGCCAAAGAATACGATTTGCTTGAAATGTTTATGCGTCACCCCAATCAGGTGCTCACCCGCGACCAAATCTTCGACCGCATTTGGGGATACGATTTCGGCGGCGAATCAAACATCATCGAGGTTTACATCCGCTACCTGCGCTCCAAATTGGAAAAAGAGGGCGAACCCCGCCTCATCGAAACCGTGCGCGGGGTGGGATATGTTTTGCGCCAATCGTAAAAAAACTTCCACCGAGAAACTATGTCCATTCGTATCCGTTTAACGCTGTGGTATGTCTCGCTGCTGGCGGTGATTCTCATTACTTTCAGCGTTGCCTTTTACACGGTTTTGCAATACAGCCTCACCACCGAACTCGACCGTTCGCTGCAAGAACGGGCGCAGCAGGTGGCTGTGGGCATCCAAACCCTCAATAACCCGTTGGACATCCTGCGTTTCGGGGTGATTCGTCTGCCCGAACTGGATGTTTTTTCGTCCCGTTCCATCTACATCCAAATTACCGATGCGCAGGGCAAAGTTATCAAACGTTCCCCAAATTTGATGGACCGGGCATTGCCCATCGACCAAGAAATTTTAGACAGTTTGCGTGCCAAACAACCTATCTTCAAAACCGTGCCCATCGGTTCGATGGAAATGCGGCTGTACAGCGTGCCGCTGGTTTCCGGCGAAGATGTGTTGGGCATGGTGCAGGTTGGCAACCCGGTGGGCGAAATTCAAGCCACACTGCGGCGGGTACTCCTCTTTTTGGTCAGCGGCACCATCATTGCGCTGGGGCTGGCAATGCTGGGCGGCGTGTGGTTGGTGTACCTTAGCCTGCGCCCCATCGAACGCATCACCGAAACGGCAAATCAAATTGTCAGCGCCGAAGACCTGAAACAACGCCTGCCCGTGCCGCCCACCGATGACGAATTGGCGCGGCTCAGCCGCACCATCAACCTGATGCTGGAACGGTTGGACAACTTTTTTCAAGCGCAGGTGCGCCTCAGCGCCGATGTGTCGCACGAATTGCGCACCCCGCTGACCATCATTCGCGGCAATGTGGATATTCTGCGGCGTATGGGCGATTCGCCTGCCGACCGCGAGGAAGCGCTCAACGCCATCGAAAGCGCGCTCAACCGGATGGCGCGGCTGGTCAGCGATTTGCTCCTCCTTTCGCAAGCCGATGCCGGTATGACCCTGAAAATGCAACCGCTCGATTTGGACGGCGTGATTTTGGATGTTTTTCAGCAGGCGCACGCTTTGCGCAACGGGGTGGAACTGAAACTGGGGCACGCCGACCCGGCGCGGGTTTACGGCGATGCCGACCGCCTGAAACAACTGCTCATCAACCTGATGGAAAATGCCATCAAACATACCCCCAAAGGTGGCAGCGTGACCCTTTCGGTTTACCGCACCGAAGACCACGTGCGCATTTCGGTTGCCGATACCGGCGCGGGCATCGCCCCCGAACACCTGCCGCACATTTTCGACCGTTTCTATCGGGTGAAAGGGCAGCGCGTCAAAGGTTCGGGGTTGGGGTTGGCAATCGCCAAATGGATTGCCGAAGCGCACCACGGCACGCTCACCGCCGAAAGCGAACCGGGCATCGGCAGCACATTCATTCTCACCCTGCCATTG
>CAYPNZ010000517.1:0-2360 GCA_964411845.1 uncultured Anaerolineaceae bacterium | reverse complement strand
CTTCGCGTCCGGCGTAGTTGCGAGCATAATAGGTTTCGTATGCCGCCCCCGATTTTATCTTCCGCCACCAATCTTCATTATCTACATACCATTTCACGGTCGCTTCGATGGCACGTTCAAAATTAAATTCGGTGTGCCACCCCAGCGCTTCAATTTTGCTGACATCCAGTGCATAACGGCGGTCGTGTCCGGGTCGGTCGGTAACGGGTTGAATGAGGCTTTCCGGTTTGCCGAGCATCTTCAAAATGGTTTTGGTCATCGTAATATTGGTGGTTTCCACCCCCGTGCCGAGGTTGTAAATTTCGCCGGGGGTGCCTTTGCGCAAAACCACATCAATACCGGCGCAGTGGTCTTGCACATATTGATAATCGCGCATTTGCATACCGTCGCCGTACAGTGGCAACGGTTTGTCATCAATGGCGTTGGTTATAAACAACGGTACAACTTTTTCGGGATATTGATAGGGTCCAATGTTGTTGCTGCCGCGGGTAATGGTTACCGGCAAACCGAAACTGGTAAAATACGACAGGCACAGCAAATCGCCGCCGGCTTTACTGGCGGAATACGGACTGCGCGGCTCCAGCCGGTCGGTTTCGGTGGAACGCCCTGTCATCACTTCGCCGTATACTTCATCGGTGCTGATTTGATGGTATCGTTCCACGCCAAATTTTTTCGCGGCTTCCAGCAGTACAAATGTGCCGTACACATCCGTTTGGATAAAACTGCCCGGTTCCATCAGCGAACGGTCTACATGTGTTTCGGCGGCAAAGTTAACAATGGTATCAATATTGTGCGCTTGCATGGCGGCATCCACGGCGGCGGCATCGCAAATATCACCGTGGACAAAGGTATAATGCGGATTGTCTGCCACCGGCGCCAAATTATCCAAATTGCCGGCGTAAGTCAGTTTATCAAAAACGATAATGTTGACTTCATCGTATCGCCCGAGCATGTAATGCACAAAATTCGCGCCGATGAACCCCGCTCCCCCCGTAACTAAAATGTTTCTCATTCCGTTTCTCCTGTAATGTGATGATGGTTTTGGGTTTTCAAAACCGATACCTTAAATCCGGCAATCAATTAACAACATTATAGACCAATTTACAGAGAACTGCCATCCGCCATTCTGCAAATTGATCTATATGCCGACCTACATCATCCTGCTGAAAAACAGGTTTATTTTTCTGAGATTGTTACCTTCAAAATTTTATCGCCGACAAAATTCGGCTGTGCTTCCGGGTCACGCGGGGTGAGTGAATCAACCACATCCTGCCCCGAAGTGACTTGCCCGATGATGGTAAAATCGTTATTCAAATGCTCGGCGGGTCCAAAGGTGATAAAAAATTGTGCGCTGTTTGAATTTGGTCCGCTGTTTGCCATTGCCACCACGCCGGCTTTATCGAATTTGCGCGAGTCAACCACCTCATCTGTGCAGCGATAGCCGGGCCAGCCGATGCCCATACCGAGCGGGTCGCCGCCTTGTGCCATAAAATCGGGAAGTACGCGATGGAAAGTGGTGTCGTTGTACCACCCTTGCTCTGCCAAAAAGACAAAACTGTTTACATTGATTGGCGCGGTGTCGGGGAATAAATCCATAACAATATCGCCCTTTTCGGTTTCGATGGTGGCTTGATATTGTTTGCCGGGTTCAATCACCTGCGCCGGGGCATCGTATTGCATTTTCAAAAGGCGCACTATCCGCAAAAAGAAGTCAACACCGTCTTTGTTCAGCGGTAAATCTTGCGACGGAAACTCGTACCCGTTGATGAGTATCGTGGGTGTGCCGCGCAATCCGGCATCGGCAGCAGCAGTTTCGGCATCATTTACTTTTTGCAGCAATTCGGGGTCATCTATATCCGTTAAAAATTTATCGCGGTCGAGCCCCAATTCGGCGGCATAATTGGCAAACATTTCTTTTGCCATTTCCGGCGGAAAATCCGCCCAATCTCGCTGGCGTTTGAAAAGCATGTCATGATATTCCCAAAATGCGTTTTGCCTGCCGGCGGCTTCTGCAGCGAGCGCGGTGAGGGTGGCTTTATTGTGAATGCGGGTGAGCGGAAAATGACGGTAAACGAAGTGCATATCGTCGCCATAGGCTTCTTGAAGTTGCTCCAACACGGGAGCAGCAGCGGCGCAGCCCGGTCATTGAAAATCGCCGTATTCAATGACCGTTATCGGTGCCGAGGTATCTCCGCCTTTTTGCCAATCGTCGGCGGTTACCGGGGCGATTTTCTCGTTGGCAGTCAGGTCAATCAAGTCGGAAATCGGGGCGGGGTAACAGCCGGGAGCGATGGGTGTGGGTGTATCTGCAACAACCGGTGCATCGGTGGGTGCCGGTGCATCGGTGGGTGCCGGTGCTG
>CAYPNZ010000516.1:0-2360 GCA_964411845.1 uncultured Anaerolineaceae bacterium | reverse complement strand
GAAGGGGTACCGGCTGCCACCGGTCACGAAGTGGGCATTAACCACGATTGGGGTGCGGGCGCACCGGCAACCGGCATCCCCGCCGATGATTTTTCGGCGCGATGGACGGGCAGCCGCAGTTTCGATGCGGGCATTTACGAACTGTCCGTTACCAGCGATGACGGCGTGCGCGTTTGGGTTGACGGCGTGCTTGCCATTGACGAATGGCGCGAGCAGGCGGCAACCACCTTCAAAAAACAAATCCATCTGTCGGGCGGGGTGCATCATCTGCAAGTGGCATATTTCGAGGCGCAAGGCGTGGCATCGCTTACCCTCGACATCCAACTGGTAACTCCCGACACCACCCCCGCCGCCGCGTGGACTGCCGAATATTTCGACAATCCGGCGCTGACCGGCGCACCCGCAAAAACTCAAACCGAAACCGCCATTGATTACGATTGGGGTACCGGCGCACCCACCGCCGGCATCCCCGCCGACTATTTTTCGGTGCGGTGGACAACCAACGCTCAATTTTTGGCTGGCACGTATGATTTCAGCGCCACGGTAGATGACGGCGTGCGCGTTTGGGTTGACGGCGAGTTGCTGATTGACCAATGGCAGCCGCAATCCGTTACCACCTTCACCGCGCAAAAAACGCTCGCCGCCGGAACACACCGCGTGCAAATGGCATATTTTGAAGCCACCGGCAACGCCGTCGCCAAACTGGCATGGAATCTCACCGCATCCGACGGCGGAACACCGCCACCGCCCACCCCGTCCGGCGACGAAATTATGGTCGACAATCTGGACAGCGGATTCCTGTGGGGTGGTGTGTGGCGGTATCGTCACGTGGCAGCCGGCGGGCAGCAACACAGTTACTTCTGGACGCAAAACGCCACCTTCTATCCCGAAAATTACGGCAAATGGACACCCACCTTCGCCCATAGCGGCAACTATCAGGTTTGGGTATACATTCCGCCAATGCCGAACGCCACCCGCAACCTGCGCTACCGCATTCTGCACAACGGCGAACGCCACGATGTGATTGTTGACCAATTTGCCAGCGGCGGCAACTGGGTAAATCTGGGAACCTACCACTTCAACGGCGACAATATCGGCAAAGAGTTTGTACTGGCTTATGACAACACCCACGAAATTTATGCCAGCCGCACCATCGCTTTCGATGCCGTAAAATTTGTGGCACAGTAATTGGGGGCACAGCCCTTGTGGCTGCCCAATTTTCGGGCAACCACACAGCAGAAAACACATCATTCTGCCATAAAAGACAAAACGTCAACACACCCTAAACCGCATTCACAAAAGGGCAGGGCTTTCCTGCCCTTTTTTATTGCACATCCTTCCCCGCACTTTGACGTTCCCCTGCCCCAAACGTATAATATCCAAATTGAAACACCGACCGATGGCGGATATATGGCAACAACACAAAACCCAAAAGAAGAAAATTGGTACGCCGAACCCTTTGAAAAACACGGCGGCTGTGGCGACGACGGCTGCGACGGCGGCGATTGCGACTGCACCCACGCCACCATGAGCGAACCGGAACGCCTGCCGCTCATCGAAGAAATTGCCGCTATGTTTCCCAACGAATGGCTGGTTTTCATTGTGCCCCCCGCCGAAGATGACGACCCCGCCCCCACCCACGGCAGATTGGTGGCGCACAGCCCCCATCCCGATGATGTGTTCGATGCGGCAAACGCCGTGCTGTGGAATCAATGTGTATATACCTTTTTCAACGGCGATTTTGCCGCAATGGAAGCCAGTTACGGCGACACCCTAAACGATGCACCGCGTCAAGTGGCACAACCGAACCCGGCGGCAAACAGTCCGCTGGCAGGCGACGAACCGGTGCCCGCCAATTTAATTGACCTGATTCACTCGGCACTGGATAAACTTTACCAAAATCCACCCAACCTGAACGAAGCCATCCGCCGCTTGCGAATTGCCAAAGTCCGCACCGGTTTTAACCCCGACAGCCCGCTGCATCCCATTTTGGATGCCGCCCTCGACGGGTTGGAAACGGTTGAGCCGGACATCGGCGCGGTAATTCTCGGGCTGGAAGATGAACTGACGGCGTTTAAAGTGGAAATTTACTAAAGGAAATCTTATGTCTACCACTATCAAAGCCGATGAAATCGGCATCGAATCAAAATTACCCCATCGAAAACCCTCGTGGTTGAAAGTAAAACTTCCCGCCGGTGACGCTTATCAGCACGTGCGTCACCTGATGCGCGGCAAAAATTTGCACACCGTGTGCGAAGAAGCCATGTGCCCCAACCTCGGCGAATGCTGGAGCCGCGGCACGGCAACTTTTTTGCTGATGGGCGACATTTGCACCCGCAGTTGCAGTTTTTGCCACATTA
>CAYPNZ010000515.1:0-2362 GCA_964411845.1 uncultured Anaerolineaceae bacterium | reverse complement strand
TTGCCAGTAGAACAACCCCAGCGCAACCAGCGCAAAAGCGATGATGAATGCGGTTTGAAGTTTACGGATAGTTTTGTCCATGTTTTGTGATAGCCATCAGCGTTCAGCACTCAGCGGTTAGCCCGTTGCTGATGGCTGATAACTGACGGCTGAAAGGCTCAGCAGCAACCCCACCATGATGAATCCGGTGAGCAGCGAACTACCGCCATAACTGACAAATGGCAGGGTGACGCCGGTCAGCGGGATGAGTTTCAGGGTTCCGGCGGCGATGAGCAGTGTTTGCCCGCCAAGCATCGCGCCCAAACCGACCGCCAGCAACTGTTGAAAGTGCGTTTGCCCGCCAAGCGCAATTTGAAACGCAAGCCACACCATCAGCCCCAGCGCCAGCAGCACTCCCAGCGCGCCGAGCATGCCATACTCTTCACCGATAGCGGCAAAAACAAAATCGGTGTGCACCACCGGAATGGCAGTGGGCAACCCTTGCCCCAGCCCCTGCCCGAAAAACCCGCCGCCGGCAAATGCCAGCAGCGATTGCACAATTTGGAAAGAACGCCCTGCCGGGTCGAGCCACGGGTTCCACCATGCTTGCACGCGCAACGCCACGTAATCGAACAGTTGCATGCCGAGAGCGCCCACCAGCAACAGCAACCCGCCGCCAACCGCCAAATAACGTTTTTGCCCGATGGCGGCATAGAGCATCAGCAAAAAAACGGTGAAAAAAAGAAGCGCCGCGCCCAAATCTCGCTGCCAAAAAAGCAGCAGTACCGAAAAGCCCCACATCAGCAACATCGGTCCAAAATAGGCGGGATGGGGTAACGGCAACTTGCCGATTTTCGCGGGACGGTCAATCATCTGGCGGCGGCTATCGCTGAGATAAACCGCCAGAAATACCACCAGCAGAATTTTCAACGGTTCGGAAGGCTGGAAATACACGCCGCCGCCGCCCAGCCAAAGTCGCGCACCCGCGCCGCTCGGATTTACGCCGAACACCAGTGTTGCCGCCAGCAGGGTCAGTCCGGCAACCAGCCATGTATATTTGTATCGCCGCAGCCAACCCAATCCGCGCGGAATGAGTGTTACCGCCAGCAATGCCCCGCTGCTCACCACCAGCCAGACGGTTTGCCGCAACAAAAAATTCGGGGCGAGCCGGGCAATCAGCACCAGCCCCCACCCCGTCAGCAATGCGGTCAGCGGCAACAAATGGGGATTCGCGCGGGGTAAACGGCGGTGCAACAGTGTATCTGCCGCGGCGAAACACACCGTCCACACAGCCAGCGCAATGCCGTATTCCCGGCGGAAGCCGTTCAGCAACGACAGTTGCACAAATCCGATGGCGGTGAAAAGGAAGGGTAGGAACATAGCGGTCAGCAGTCAGCGGTCGGCGGTCGGCGAGCAGCGGGTGGCAAACGGCTGACCGCCGAATGCCGATGGCTACAAATATTTTCCAATCAGCAAGTTGTATTTCTCTTTTGCCGTATCGGGGATGACATCGCGGCGGGTCATCACCGCGTCTTTCATGGCGCTGTGCGCCGCCATTGCCGGTTCGTCCGCCAATTTGGGCACAATCGCCCGGATGGCTCTTTTGGCGGTGTCGACATTGCCCAGCAAGGTTTTAACCACCATTTCGACCGTTACCGGCTCTTCGCTTTCGTGCCATACATCATAATCGGTTACATGCGCCATAGTGGCATAAGCAATTTCCGCCTCGCGGGCAAGTTGCGCTTCCGGCACGGCGGTCATACCGATGATGTCGCATCCCCATTGACGGAAGATGTGGCTTTCGGCTTTGCTGCTGAACCGCGGACCTTCTATCACCACAAACGAGCCGCCCATATGAACGGGGCGTTCATCCACGGCAGCAACGGCATCATATACTATTTGCGACAATTCCGGGCTGAACGGTTCGGCAAAACCGATGTGCGCGACAACCCCGCCGCCATAAAAGGTTAGATTACGGTTGCGGGTACGGTCTACAATTTGGTCGGGGATGACGATGTGCCCCGGCGCGAAATCTTCTCGCAGGCTGCCGCACGCGCTGACGCTGATAATATATTTGACGCCTAAACTTTTCAGCGCGTAAATATTGGCACGATACGGTACTTCGGTGGGGTTAAAGCGATGTCCCCGCCCATGCCGCGGCAAAAACGCCACCCGCTGCCCATCCAGCGAACCGACAATCACCGTATCGGACGGACTGCCGAAGGGCGTTTCCACCGAAATTTCCTCGATGTCGGTCAGCCCGTCCATTTGGTACAAACCGCTGCCGCCAATCACACCGATTTTTACGGGTTCCATAGTATGCTCCTTTTTCGTGATTCGTGATTCGTGATTCGTGATTCGTGATTCGTGATTCGTGATTCGT
>CAYPNZ010000514.1:0-2370 GCA_964411845.1 uncultured Anaerolineaceae bacterium | reverse complement strand
CGTCAGCGGCGAAATCACCGTGTACCGCGATTCGCTGGAAATTATCCCCGCCACTCTGCCCGCCGATGTGGAAATTGTCGGCACGGCGCCAAATGTCGCGCCGGAAAAGGTTGCCATCGCCGCCGCGAAAAACCCCGATATGGCGGGAAAATACATTTCCGTCACCGGAAAAGCCACCCGCATCGAAGAATTTACATACAGTTACGAACTCGATTTGATGGATGATGCGGGCAATACCCTGCTGGTGTATGTGGATAAACTGACCAACCTGACCACCGATGATTTGGATGTCGGCAATTTGTATACCGTTGCCGGCGTGCTGGAATATTATCAGGGCAAATGGCAGTTGAAACCGCGCACCGCCGCCGATTTCCGCGAAGTTTACCCGCCGGTGCTGCGGGTGGAAATTTCCGCACCGAACACCGTTCAGCCCGGCGAAACGCTGGAATATGCGCTGACCGCCTTTAACCATACCGATGCCCCGCTGACGCGCGTAACCATCAGCAGCCCCATCCCCGCCGAATTGAACGAAATTTCCGATGGCGGCGTGCAGGATGGCGACACCATCAAATGGGAAATTCCCGATTTGCCCGCCGGCGATTCGTTCACCGTGCATTTTTCGGTTATCGCTCCCGCCGATGCCGAGCAAATTGTGAATGACGGCTATCAAGCCACCGCGCAAGAATTTGATGCCCCCGCCACCGGTCCCGCCTTCCGCACCTTCATCGGCGACAGCGTGCCCATTTGGGCGATTCAGGGCGACGGCGAAAAATCGCCGTACACCGGCGCGGAAGTGACCACCGCCGGTATCGTCACCGCCGTGTTCGACCGCGAGCAAATTCCCGGATTTTTCATTCAGGAAACCGTCACCGATGATGACCCCGCCACCAGCGAAGGGTTGTTCGTGTGGGACGAAGCGGGAATGGCGCAAGTGTCTGTCGGCGATAGCGTGCGCGTTTCCGGCACGGTGAAAGAAAAATCGGCGCAGACGCAGATAAAATTGTCGGCGGTTACCGTGCTGGCGCCGCGGCAAAATTTGCCCGCTGCCGAGCCGCTCAATCCGCCCGCCGCTGCGGATGCCGCCGCCGCGTATTTTGAATCGCTGGAAGGGATGCTGGTCAGTGTGGATAATGCGCTGGCGGTCAGCCCCATTTCAAAATACGGCGAAACAAATGTGGTGCTGAAAAGCGCAGGCGTGAACAGAATTTACAAAAACGACCCGAACCACGGCTTGCTCATCACCATTGACGAAGGCAGTTGGACGGAAAATTACAGCGACAACCCCGCCGACCTGCCGTGGCGCATTGCCACCGGCGATACGGTGAGCAATGTGTTGGGTCCGCTGGCATACACTTTCGGGCAATATAAAATTGAACCGCAACTGCCGCTGAACATTCAACCCGGCGCGCTGGAACGGCATCCCACCCTGCCGCAGGTCGGCACGGACGGGTTCAGTATTGCCACCTTCAACGCCGAAAACTTTTTCGATGCGCTCAGTCCCAATCCGAAAGACCCGCCATTGCCCACGCCGAAAGAATATCAGCATAAAGCGCTGAAAGTTGCCAACGCCATCGCCGCTATGGGCTACCCGACCATCATCGCTTTTGAGGAAGTGGAAAATGTGAAAGTGCTGCAAAAAGTGGCGGCGCAGGAACCGTTGGCGGGTTACGATTATCAGGCGGTGCTCATCGAAGGGATTGACAGCCGCGGTATTGATGTGGGCTATTTGGTGCGCAGCGACCGCGCCACGGTGGAAAATGTCGAATTGCGGCTGGATGACGCCGGCTATTTCACCCGTGGTCCGCTGGTGATGAAAACGACCATCGCCACCGATGGCGGCGACGTGACGCTGTATACCATCGCCAACCACTTCGTTTCGATGGGCGCGGGTTTCGATGCGACCGAGCCGCGCCGGGTGAAACAGGCGGAATGGAACGTAAAATTGGTGCGGGAAATTCTGGCGGATGACCCCGAGGCGCGCATCGCCATTTTGGGCGATTTGAACACCTTTTTCGATACGCCGTCCATCCAAGTTTTCCGCGATGCCGGTTTGGTGCACGCCTTCGATTCGCTGCCGCCGGCAGAACGCTACACCTACATTTTTCAGGGGGAATCGGAAACGCTCGACCACATTTTACTCACGCCAAATTTGGCTGAAATGATGACCCGCGTGCAGCCGCTGCACATTGATGCCGATTTCCCGCTGGCAGAACCGACAGACGACTCGCCCACCCGCACCAGCGACCACGACCCGGTGGTAGCGTGGTTTGGCGTAAAATGATGCGTGATGCGTGATGCGTGAAACGTAAAACGTAAAACGTATTGCGTATTGCGTGAAACGTGATGCGTGACCACTGATTGCTGACCGCT
>CAYPNZ010000513.1:0-2375 GCA_964411845.1 uncultured Anaerolineaceae bacterium | reverse complement strand
TTGAGAAAAAGATTAAATTCATCGGGGAATTTGTATGTGCCCTCGAATTTTTGGCGCTCAAACCTTATTTTTCTCTGTGCCTCTGCTTCTCTGTGGTTTAATTTGACCCCTTTTTTCAATAGAGTCTTTTATGCGTTACGAATTTTCGTCACCGCTCAAACGCGATTTGCGGGCGGAAAGGTCATCGTCACGGGCGGCGGGCGGCGGGTCGGATTCTTTACGGGCAGAATCCGGCGGCACAGCGGCGGATTTTTCCGCGGCAGATTGCCGCAGGGCTTTTTCCAGCACGGTCACATTTTCCGACAGGGTTATCGCCCGCACCGATTGCGCATCCAACTGCGCTTCCAATTTTGCCGCCAACCGCTTTTTGGTTTCTGCGGCGGCAACATCGCCCGCTTCCGCTGCCGCCTGCGCTTCGCGGCGGGTCTTTTTCAACAATTCCGCCAATTCCCGCTCTTTGGCTTCCATCGCTGCCAAATCGCGGCGGAGTTGCGCCAATTTTTCAGCCGCCGATTTCGGGCGGGAAAAAGCGGGCATCGCCCCGCGCACCGAGGCGCGAATCAGTGTGGATAATTTTCTGGCAAAATTCATCGTCTCCCCCTTTGCTGCCGACCGATGCATGATAGCGCAAATGCGCATATTGTCCAACAAACAAATTTTTGCTGTTCATATCTTACACGATGATGTTCATCGGGCGAAATGCCGTTTGCCATCCGTGCCGATATGGCTATCATGCCACGGTATGAACGTTGCATTGGCTCACGACTGGTTAAACCAAATGGGCGGCGCGGAAAACGTGCTGGAAACGATGGTGGAGATGTTTCCCGATTCGCCCGTGTTCACCACCATTTACGCGCCCGATTTGATGCCCGCCGAATATCGCAAATGGCACATTGTTACCAGTTGGCTGAACCGCGCGCCGGGCATTCACCGCCACCATCAACCGTATTTGCCGCTGTATCCGGCGGCGGTGCGCAGTTTGGATGTGCGCGGGTTCGATGTGATTCTGTCGAATAAAAGCGGGTTCATCCACGGGTTGAAAACCGCTGCCGACCAGCGGCATTTGTGCTATTGTTTGGCACCGACACGGTATGTGTGGGATTACGGCAGTTATGCTCGGCGCGAGCAACTCGGCACGGTGGCGGATATTGTGCTGTCGCCAATTATTGCCGCGCTGCGGCGCTGGGATTTTTCCGCCGCTCAACGGGTAGACCACTTTTGCGCTATCTCCACCGACATTCAACAGCGCATCAAAAAATACTACCGCCGCGAATCTGTCATCATCCACCCGCCGGTAAACACCAACCGATTTCAACCGGTGGCACACCCCACCGAAGACTATTATTTCATCGTGTCGCGGCTCATTCCATATAAACGAATTGATTTGGCGGTGAAAGCATTTTCTCGGCTGGGCAAGCGGCTGGTCATTACCGGCGACGGACGCGACCGCGCCGCACTGGAAGCCATCGCCGGCGATACGATAACCTTTACCGGGCGGCTGCCGTGGGATGATGTGGCGCAATTGATGGCAAATGCGCGCGCGTTCATCTTCCCCGGTTATGAAGATTTTGGCATTACGCCGGTAGAAGCGCAAGCCGCCGGACGACCGGTGATTGCTTTTGGGGCAGGCGGGGCGCTCGATACGGTGGTGGCGGGTGAAACCGGTATTTTCTTCCGCGAGCAAACCGTGGAAAGTTTGATGGCTGCCGTGCAACAATTTGAAACGATGACCTTCGACCCGATGCACATCCGGCAGCACGCCGAAACCTTCGGCACAGACCGTTTTAAGCAACAATTGCACGAATGGATGGCAACCGTTGCCCAAACGTAGGGTTTTTTCTTTGTTGATTCTTGCCCCAATGTTGGGCAACCGTTATAATAGCCCGCGTTGAATGAACCGATTTTCGGAAAGGAAGTGGTACATTTTGAAAAAGAACGCCAAAAGTTACGCACTTATTTTGATATTATTGATTGCCGCCACGAGCATGGCGTGCGGCTATATTGAACCGCTGAAAGAAAAAATCGCCGGTACGGGCAATAACGCGCAAACAATCGCCGAAGGCGCCACCCCCACCAAAACACCGCGCCCAACCTTTACCCCCACACCCAATTGGACACCGACGCCAACCGTTACCCTAACGCCAATGCCCACCCCCACACCGAGCATCACCCCCACACCGCTGCCCACCAACACCCCAACGCCGGTGCCGCCCACCGCCACATTCACCCCCGCGCCACCAACCAACACGCCCAAACCGCGTCCGCCCACGGCAACCTTTACCCCTGCCCCGCCGACCGCCACACCCACCCCATCGTTCCCATTTAAACTGGTAGAGCAGTATCAAAACAGCACTACAGCCAGCCAATTGACAATA
>CAYPNZ010000512.1:0-2382 GCA_964411845.1 uncultured Anaerolineaceae bacterium | reverse complement strand
TTACCGACAGCGATAAAGCCGACGGCAACGCCGCGTCCCACATCTACTCCGAAACCGACGGCGACACCGCGCCCCACATCCACCCCAAAACCAACGGCGACACCCACGCAACCACCGTCGCCAACATCGCCCAAAGGAGATGGGTTTTATTTGGTGGGAAGTGAAATTGCGCCGGGCAAATGGCGCTCAACCGGTCAAAGCGATTCGTGTTATTGGGAGCGTTTGGATGATGAACAATAATGGCTGGACAATTATTTCGGTTTGTCCGGCGGTGTGATGACCATTCAACCCACTGATTTTATGGTGCAAATGAAAGATTGCGGTATATGGCAATATATGGATGACCCGACAACAACCGCAAAACCTGAACCCCCGAAAAATCACCCCGCCCCACGTACAGATGTGGTTGTTT
This sequence comes from uncultured Anaerolineaceae bacterium, assembly GCA_964411845.1. Classification (GTDB taxonomy): domain Bacteria; phylum Chloroflexota; class Anaerolineae; order 4572-78; family 4572-78; genus JANTHQ01. The sequence continues at coordinate 1,970 of CAYPNZ010000512.1, read as the reverse complement.
GTGACACCATATTGAACAGCGATTATCAAGGGGTATATGTTCAGTGGACGGGGTCAATAATGGATGAATATCCGGGACAAGAATTTCAAGTTTGGTGGGAAAACCCCAACACCGGTACAGATTGCAATTATGAAGCCTTCTTTGTCGCTTATGCCGGTGGAGAAAAACTGTACGCCAATGATATTGTGGTGGTTACAGGCGAAATTATTGACACCGCCTATGAATATGCCAACACATACGGCAGCCGGCAGTATGGTGTGGTCGTCCGTGCCGATGAAGTGGTTGTGTTGAACAAACCCACGCCATAACGTTTGGATAGTGGTGTTTACAGTGATAAAATTAGATGAAAATTGAAACACACACAGTTCCGAAAGGTAATTGTTATGGCATCAGATAACGTGCTGGGTGATATTGTTTTGTGGGGGGTATGTTTGGGACCAATCATTTTTGTTGTGATTGCTTCGATTGTAGCAGGCAATGGAAGTACAAATACGGTGTCGCCGCCCTCGCCGGAACAGAAAAAAATGGAGCAGTGGCACAGAGACATTACGCTTTTTGGCGACCCCTCTCCTTGGGATGACGACCATTATCGGTAATGGATAAAACAGTAACCCTTCAGCCTGTTATGGTGAAACCTGCGAGGGTTGATACAATCCCAATGCTCACAAATGAAAATGTGTAAAAAATACGTAAAGATACGCAAAAAGTATTGTAACCGAGCCGAAAATCGGATATAATGAAGGTAACCTGTCCGGCAGTGTGGTGAATAACGGTATTGCGCGGTTGTGTTTTGTAGCATATTTCGTGGCGAGAAAGCGAAATGAAGGTTCTGTATCTCATCGGCTTCGTTATCTTGACGGCTGTTTTGTTGATTTCCCGGCATCCTTTTGCGTCGGCGAGCGGCAACGCAGCCGAAACCGCCACCTACGAGGTGGTCATCACCCAAGAGATGTATCTGCCGGCGTACCCCTGTCACATTAACGATTCTCGATATTCCTCAAAAACCGATTTTGAAACACGCACGGTGACTATTTTGCAACCGTATCAAAACGGTCAACCGCTGCAAAACCGCCCGGTCGTCTTTTTTGTTCACGGCGGCGCTTGGACAGATGATTACGCCGATTGGTACACCGATTATCTTACCCCCACTTTGGTGGCAGAACAGGGCTGGGTGGTGGTTAATGTGGACTATCGGCTGACCGCCGATGACGTTACTTTTGCCGACGGTACCACAAGTTGCCCAACCCCGTGGCGAGACCAGCCGATAGACCCCGGCAAAGTGGCGTGGTATGATGAAAATTTGCAGGATGTGACCGCCGCCTTCGACTGGACGGTGAAAAATATTGCCGCCTATGGCGGTGATGTGCAAAATATCTTCTTGTTCGGTCATTCTGCCGGCGGGCATCTGGTTAGCCTGTTAGCCACCCGAGATACGGGCGCAGACCCCAACCCCTACCCGCAACTCCGCAGGTGGATGCGCGGTGTTATCAGTATGAGCGGCGCGTATGATTTGAAAAACCTGAATAAATTTGTATTCACTAAGGCTATCAGCCAAACATTTCAGGGTGGCATTACCGATACAGTCGCACTGGACGAAGCCTCGCCGATAACCTATGTGCAATCCGGTACAACCCTGCCCCCTTTTTACATACTTTATTGTGAAGTTGACCTTCCCTCTTTGCCGGAGCAAGCGACTTCATTTGAAAGCGCATTACAAACGGCAAACAACGAAGTCACGATGGATTACTTGCCCGGATATAATCACGCCAGCGAAATGGTTGCCATCGCCGATAGTGAGGAAGCCGTTACCCAAAACATCGTGGCATATATCGAATCGCATACGCTCAAAACGGTTTACCTCCCGTTGATAATGCGCAATTGAAAAGGAGCGGGGCATGAAGCGCAAAGGGTTTTTATTGGTGATGGTGGTGCTGAACCTGTTTTTGTTTGTGGGTATCGCGTCCGTGTGG
>CAYPNZ010000511.1:0-2383 GCA_964411845.1 uncultured Anaerolineaceae bacterium | reverse complement strand
AAAGTGCTCGCATTCGCTTGACAATAGAACGAATGTTTTGTATAATCTAGTTTAGAACATAAATTCTACCGTGGCGAATTTCCCCGTCTGCGAGAACTGTCCGTGACCGACCGCAATGATGTGATGATGAACCAAATCCTCAATTTTCAGGCAGACCAAATCGAAATGGTGCTGCACACGCATCGCGTGCCGGGGCGCGTGACCGGCGGTACGGTAACACCCCGCTGGATTCGATATGAGGTAACACCCGCGCTGGGCAGCAAAGTTGCCGCCATCGTGAAACTGTCGGAAGAGTTGGCGCTGCGGTTGGGTGCGGGTGCGGTGCGTGTCAGCCGTCACGGACCCACTGTCCATGTTGAAGTGCCCCGTGCCGATGCGCGCCCCGTTCGTTTGTTGCCGCTGATGTCTCAGTTGCCCGAAATTCCCCGTCAAACGGCAATTTTGGGGCTGGATGACGGCGGCATGCCGTTGTTGCTGCGACTGCCGTCGCCGGAAGTGGCGCACGTGTTGGTGGCGGGTACAACCGGTTCCGGCAAAACGGCGCTGGCGCAATCTATGGCGCTCAGTTTGGCGATGAACAATCGGCTGGGCGAAGTGCAACTGGTGATGATTGACCCCAAAGGCGGGGGATTTGGTCCGCTTGCCGATGTGCCCCATCTGCTGCGTCCGGTGGTGAGAGAAGTGCATCAAGCCGTTTTTTTGCTGGGCGATTTGGTGGATGAAATGGTGCGCCGAGACCGCGACGGCATCAGCGAGCCGCGGGTGGTGGTTTTCATTGATGAAGTTGCCGATTTGCTGGAGCAGGGTGGCAACGCCATGCAACGATTGCTGACCCGATTGACGCAACGGGGACGCAGTGCGGGCATCCATTTGGTGGCATGCACCCAAAAACCGCTGGCGGCATCCATCGGCAGTTTGACCAAAAGTAACTTTCCGGTGCGGTTGGTGGGCAGTGTCGCCAGCCCGGATGATGCAAAAGTGGCGGCGGGCATCAGCGGTACGGGGGCAGAAAAATTGATGGGACGCGGCGATTTCCTGCTGGTGGCAAAAGGGCGCGTCCGCCGGTTTCAGGCGGCATATATCAGCCCGATGGAAGTGCGGCAGGTGGTCAATCGTATGCAGCATGCAGAACGACACAGCCGCCGCTGGCTGGCAGAAGAAACACCGATTGCTTTGGCGGCAACGGGCACAACCGGGCGGCGCCCCATTTCCGAACGCAAACCGCATCCGCTGCGGCGGCTTTTCGGCACACAGTTAAAGTTAATCAAATGAATGGAGGCGGTATGAAACGGGGAATCTTTATTTTTTTGGGTTTATTTGCGGCAGGGGCAGGGGTAACGCTTGCCCTGCGAATGAGCGCCGATGCGATGGCAGTCATCATCGGGGTGGTTTTTGGGCTGCTGGCAACCGTACCGACCACTTTTATCATGCTGTATGCGTTGCGGCGCAACGAATCGCAAAACCAGTACCGGCAGCAGATGGGGCAATATCCGCCGGTTATCGTCGTCAATTCCGGGCAATCGGGGGTGACGGGCGGCAATATGCCGGCATTGGTATCGCCGGGAATGGGCGAGCGCAATTTTAAGGTTGTGGGCGGTGAAAGTACCCCCGCCGAAACGCTCGGCGATGCGTTCAATCTGAATGCCATTTGGGATGAGGTGTAATAATGAGTGGGCAGCCGGTACGAATTTTAACACGGCGGCATCGGGTTTTTCCGGCAAAAATACGCGCGGAAAATGACGGGTCGGTGCTGGAGATTGACGCGGTGGAACGCTGCTGGACGGAAGTGGGGCAGGGGGGCGCGGCGAAATTTGTGTACCGGGTGCGCAGCGGCTCGCGGCGGTTTTTCCTCCGCGAAGACGGTCGCCGCAATGGGGTGGCGGTGATGCGGCTAATGCAATGAAAAATGAAGGTGAGGGTCGTCGTTTTCATCCGCTTCCGGCACCAATTCCACCAGCGACGCCAGCTCGAGTTGCCCGTCGGTCATTTTGTCGAGCCGGTCGGCTTGGCGGCGGGCGGCGATAAAATTGCCGTTGTGCCGTTCGCCGCGCGTGTGTGCCACAAATTGCAGCACGGCAAACGTTTGCTGGGCGAGGTCTGCCACCAGTGTCATCTCCGGGGTGGACAGATACCCTTTTTCGCGGGCGGCAGCCAGCACCGTATCCACACTGATTGCCAATTCTTCAATATCCTGCCATTGCCCGCCGACAATCAATTGCCGCCCGGTTTCTACCACCGATTTGGTGCAACGTGCCATCTCGTGCGGATTTTTTTCTGCCACGGCTTGCGTCATACTGTCTGCATGCGAGTGAATATTCATTATCGGACACCTCTCCGTAATTTTTCTGTATCTATTCAGCCACGGGTTGAATAGAACGCAGAT
>CAYPNZ010000510.1:1149-2400 GCA_964411845.1 uncultured Anaerolineaceae bacterium | reverse complement strand
AATGGGGTGCAGCACCACCTTTCCGCCGGATGTGGTTGAAGTTCACGCCGTTTTTGATTACAGCGGACTAACCCCCAATAAAGACACATGGACTCGCATTTGGTACCACAACAGCCAAGAAGTGCTCAAAGTGGAAGAAAAATGGACGGGCGACCGCAGCGGGCAATTCGACTATAATTTGAACACATCCGACGGGCAGCCCCTTTCGCCGGGCACGTGGGAGTTGGAATTGTATGCCAACGGGCAATTGCTCACCTACGGCGCATTTGTGGTAGAAGTTGCCGAAACCCCCACCCCGAACACACATCCCAACCCCACCAAACCGCCCGCACCCGCCAAGAAATTTACGCTGGCATTTACCAAATGGGATGGCAACAAACATTCGGTATGGACGGCAAATTTGGACGGAACCAACCAAAAATTTCTGCTGGAATATGCCGCCAGCCCATCGTGGTCGCCGGATGGCAGCCAACTTGCTTTTTACGGCGAACAGGGCATTGACCACCAACCTGCCACCGGCAGCGGCACCGACGGCATCTGGAAAATGAACGCCGACGGCAGCAACCCGGTGCAACTTTTGCCCGAAGGCACGGCGCACATCGTCACTTGGTCGCCCGACGGGCAAATCATCGCTTTTGATGCCGCCCGCGGCAGCCCGGAACGGCGCATCTATTTCATCAACCCCGATGGCGCACCCCAACCCTTTGAAGCCCTCGGCGAACACCCGTCATTTTCGCCGGACGGTCGCCAAATGGTCGTCAAAGTTTGTCGCCCCGAATGCGGCTTGTGGATAGAAAATCCCGATGATGCCGAACCGCGCCGGCTCACCACCGAAGGTTCGGACGGGTTACCTGCATGGTCGCCGGACGGAAAAAGAATCGCGTTCAGCCGCAACGTTGACGGCAACGTGGATATTTACACCATCCGCCCCGACGGCAGCGGCTTGCAACGGCTCACCACCGCCCCGGGCAACGATTCCGTGCCCGCGTGGACGCCCGACAGCCGCCAACTCGTTTTCCGCTCCACCCGCAACGGCGTGTGGCAAATCTTCATTATGAATGCCGACGGCGCCAACCAGCGCGTCATCGTTGATGACGTGGGCGCCAGCGATGAATGGGCATTCGACAGAATGTCAATAAAATAGTTTTCGGTTCTCGGTTTTCAGTTTTCGGCTGACGGCTGACGGCTGACAACTGACAACTGACAACTGACAACTGAAACCCAACCTATGACCAACATCCGCAATTTTTC
>CAYPNZ010000510.1:0-1139 GCA_964411845.1 uncultured Anaerolineaceae bacterium | reverse complement strand
TGGGCGCCAGCGATGAATGGGCATTCGACAGAATGTCAATAAAATAGTTTTCGGCAGTCAGTTATCGGTAGTCAGCAGTTAGTTATCAGCAGTCAAACAAAAACTGAAAGCTAACGACTGACCACTAACAACTGAAAACTGACTGCTGATAACTGAAAACCAACCTATGACCAACATCCGCAATTTTTCAATAATCGCACACATTGACCACGGCAAGTCAACCCTTGCCGACCGTATGCTGCAAGCCACCGGCACTCTCACCGACCGCGAAATGCAGGCACAGGTGCTCGACAGTATGGATTTGGAACGCGAACGCGGCGTTACCATCAAAGCCAGCGCCGTGCGGATGGATTACACCGCCCGCGACGGTCGGCAGTATGAATTGAATCTGATTGACACCCCGGGGCACGTGGATTTTACCTATGAGGTAAGCCGCGCACTGGCAGCGTGCGAAGGCGCGGTGCTGGTGGTTGACGCCACGCAGGGCATCGAAGCCCAAACGCTGGCAAACCTCTATCTGGCAGTGGAAAATGATTTGGAAATTGTGGCAGTGGTCAACAAAATTGACCTGCCCTCGGCGCGCCCCGATGACATCGCCCAAGAAATAGAAGACCTTTTCGGGCTGGATGCCGCCGATGTGATTCCCGTTTCCGCCAAAACCGGCGCCGGGGTGGCAGACCTGCTGGAAGCCATCATCGCCCGCATTCCCGCCCCCGAAGGGGACGAAACCGCCCCGCCCCGCGCCCTCATTTTCGACAGCCATTACGATTCATACAAAGGGGTGATTGCCTATGTGCGGGTGATGGACGGCGTGCTCAAAACCGGCGACACCGTCCGTTTTCTCGCCACCGATGAAACCGTCGAGCCGCTGGAATTGGGCGTTTTTCGCCCCGGTATGACCCCCGTCCGCGAATTGCGCGCCGGAGAAGTCGGCTATATCGCCACCGGGTTGAAAACAATCCGCAGTGTGCGCGTGGGCGATACCGTTTCGCTGCCCGATGCCGACGTGGAACCGTTGCCGGGCTATGCCCCCGCCAAACCGATGGTGTTTGCCGGATTTTACCCCACCGAAAGTGACGGCTACCCCCTGCTGAAAGATGCGCTGGAAAAACTGCAACTGAACGATGCCTCGCTAGTTT
>CAYPNZ010000509.1:0-2416 GCA_964411845.1 uncultured Anaerolineaceae bacterium | reverse complement strand
AGGCATAATCTTGCAAAAATACGGCTTTTTCGGTCAAGGAATTCCTTCCAAAAGTTACTTTTACAAGAGGTCTATTCGATATTCACTTTCACTCACCAAGGAGGTTGGCTGTGAGAGAATTCTTTTCAGCCGCCGATATTCGCCGTTTGGCAGCGGAAGGGTGTCAATATCTGCTATTGTCGCCCGATGACCGCATTACGCCCGAAGCCCTGGACGTTGCCCGCGAAGTGGGCGTGCAAATCCACCGCGAAGGCGACGCGGATGCACCCGGTCGTCCGTTGCCCAAACTGCTGAATAAAGAGGCTCGCCCCGGCAAACCGCTAAAATTGGTCAAAGCCGAATCGGTGCGGCTGGAACCCTTCGCCTTCGATGTGGGGCATCCCGAAATGAACATCCACGTTACCGACATCATCACCGCCGAGCACGGCTCGCCGATGGCTGCCGGGTTTATGACGTGGGAAAAAGGTTCGTTCCCGTGGACGCTGAACTATGATGAAATTGATTTCGTCATTGACGGGCAATTGGAAATTCGGATGGGCAATCAAGTGGTTCTCGGCAACCCCGGCGATGTCATCTTCATCCCGAAAGGAAGCAACATCTTTTTCGGCTCGCCGAGTTATGCCAAAGTTTTTTATGTAACCTATCCGGCAGATTGGGACGCACAGTAAATGACGGTCATCACCGAAGCCGAACTGCGCGAGATGTGGCAGGGTGGACGGGGGACGATTGCCCCGCTACCGCGCGACGCGCGTTTCACGCCGTCGGCAAAAGATTTCATCAACCAATGGGGCATCACCCTTACTTTTGAAGATGAAATTGCCCCGCCGCCCGCCCCGGCAGAACCCGCTGCCGCCCCCGCGTGGGACAAACCGGGCGCATTTCCGGTGCAACTGAAAGGCGATGTGCCGGTGTGCTCGGTGTGCGGGCAGCCCGTCACCCACAAACCGGGGCATCTGTCGCAGGTGGATGCCGCGCATTTTGCGCCGAAAACATCGCCGCGGTTTCTCTTTCGGGGAAAGATGGATACCCTGCACGCCCAAACCCTGCTGGCAACCGCGCAGGCGCGGCGGTTCAACTTTCCGCAATTGGCAGCGCAATTGGATTCGCTGGCGGCATACTGCCGCGAAATCACCTCGGCGGAATATCACGGACGAACCGTATCGCCGTTGGCGCTGGGCGAAAAAACCGAAGCGGACATTCACGACATCACCCATCATCCCCGGCAATTTTTGGGCATTGACCACCTTGTGCCCACCGCCGGCGACCACGAAATATTGCTGACCCTGAATTTGCTGCGGGCACAAAGCCGCGAAGCGGAACTGACCGCCGTTCACGTTTTTACCGATGCGGAGGGTCAACCCACCCGCCCCGATTTGATGCAAGCGCTGAACCGGTTTTCCAGCGCCGTCTATTATTTGGAATTGCTTTTTGCAGCGGGTAAATTTCCGTGGCAAGCGCCGGGGGGAATAATGAAAAATGAGAAATGAGAAATTATCCCTTCGCAACTTAAAACACAAAAAGGACGATTATGGCAGACAGAAACTTTCAATTGCGAACATATTGTTATCTTGACCGCACCCAACCGCAGTATGCCGGTTTTGTCGGCACGGTCACCCAGGGCGACCTGATGGTGGAAGGGATGGCATCGCTGTACATCGAAGTTGCCCCCGGCAACGAGGTTTTCCGGCTGGTGGACATCGCCGTAAAATCCACCGAAGCCCGTCCCGGCGCGCAAATCGTTGAACGCGAATTCGGGATGTTTGAAATCCATTCCCACTCACAGCAGGCGGTACTGCAAGCCGGCGAGATGGTGCTCACCCGATTGGGGCTGAAACCGGAAGACCGCATTCGCCCCAAACTGGCATCGGTGCAGTTGATAACCAATGTTGACCCGTATCAGGCACAGTTGCTGAACCGGTTTCGGCGGGGCAGTATGCTTGTGCCCGGCGAAACTTTGCTGGTGCTGGAAGTTGCACCGGCGGCATACATCAACATTGCTGCCAACGAAGCCGAAAAACGCGCCAGCATTAAATTGATTCACGTGTCGTCTGTGGGGCGGTTCGGGCGAATGTGGATGAGCGGCACCGAAGCGGAAATGAAAACCGCCAAAGCCGCCGCCATTGCCGCCATCGAAAGTTTGGAAGGACGCGACGCATAGGGGGAAACGCGATGAAAACCTTTTACACCGAGCGCGATATTGAAGAGATGTCCACCCGCGGCATCACTGAAATTGAAATTGATGACGATGTGATATTGACCGATTTGGCAATGGATAAAGCCATTTCGCTGGGCATAAAACTGAAACGGGTGGCGGAACGCAGTGCGCCGCCGCCCGCCGACGGTATGCCCCGTCTCGCCCTCGCGCCGAATATGCCGTTTTCATCGCCCCCTGCATCGCCCCCTGCGCCGACACCCC
>CAYPNZ010000508.1:0-2425 GCA_964411845.1 uncultured Anaerolineaceae bacterium | reverse complement strand
TAACGAGGAGGTTAGAAACTTATGAGTATTACCAAAGAAATGGCATTAAAGTACCATTCTGTGGGCAGACCGGGCAAAATAGAAGTTATCCCCACCAAGCCGACCAGCACCCAACTTGATTTGGGTTTGGCTTATACCCCCGGTGTGGCTGTGCCGGTACTTGAAATTGCCGACAACCCTGACAAAGTATTTGAATATACCGCCAAAGGTAATTTGGTGGCAGTTGTGTCCAACGGCTCTGCAATTTTGGGGCTGGGCAACCGCGGTCCAATGGCATCGAAACCGGTTATGGAGGGCAAAGGCGTTCTTTTTAAACGGTTTGCCGATGTGGACGTTTTCGATATTGAGGTGGATTCTTCCGACCCCGAGGAAATTATCAACGTGGTGCGGGCTATCGCGCCGACATTCGGCGGCATCAACTTGGAAGACATTAAAGCCCCCGAATGTTTTGAAATTGAAGAGCGGCTGAAAGGGATGTTGGATATTCCCGTATTTCACGATGACCAGCACGGCACGGCAATTATTGCCACCGCCGGATTGATGAACGCTCTCGAAATTTCCGGCAAAGACATCAGCAAAATAAATATTGTGGTGAACGGTGCGGGCGCCGCCGCCATTGCCTGCGCCGAAATGTTCATTCTGGCTGGCGCAAAGCGCGAAAATATCACCATGCTTGATTCTCACGGGGTTATTCACACCGGGCGCGAAAGTGAGTTGAATAAATACAAAAAACGCTTTATGAAAACAACCGATGCCCGCACGTTGGAAGATGCGATGCGCGGTGCAGACGTGTTTATGGGGCTGTCCATTGCCGATGTGCTGACCCCGGAAATGGTAAAAAGTATGGGCGACCATCCCGTTATTTTTGCGATGGCAAATCCCGACCCCGAAATTCGGTACGAACTTGCCAAAGAAGCGCGTCCCGATGCCATTGTTGCCACCGGGCGCAGCGATTACCCCAATCAGGTTAACAATGTGTTGGGCTTTCCGTTTATTTTCCGCGGTGCGCTGGATGTTCACGCCCGCCAAATTAACGATGAAATGAAATTGGCGGCATCGCGGGCATTGGCGGCACTGGCACACGAAGATGTGCCCGATTCGGTATTGCGCGCCTACAACCTGCAATCACTGAAATTCGGCACGGATTATATCATCCCCAAACCGTTCGACCCCCGCGTGCTGCTGTGGGTAGCCCCCGCCGTTGCCGAAGCGGCAATCAAAACAGGCGTGGCTCGCACCCCGCTGGATATGGCAACCTACCGCGAGCAACTCGAAGCGCGTTTGGGCAAAGGGTGGGCATTGATGCGAACCATTGTCAACAAAGCCAAAAGCAATCCCAAACGCATCGTTTTCGGGGAAGGCGACGCGCCGAAAATCATTCGCGCCGCGGCTTTGGTGGAAGAAGAAGGTATCGGCAAACCGATTTTGCTGGGCAACCCCGCAACAATCAAACAACGGATAGCGGAATTGGGCTTGAATTTTGTGCCAACGGTGGTTAATCCGGATGAGGATGAACATTTTGACGAATATGTCCGACAATTGGTAGACGACCGTCACCGCAAAGGTGTTACCGAGGCGCGCGCCCGACGGTTGATGCGCGAAAATCGTTACTTCGGTCCGATGATGGTCAAAAAAGGGCACGGCGATGCGTTTATTTCCGGGCTGCATCAAGATTACCCCGAAGTTATCCGTCCGGCGCTGGAAGTGGTGGGCGTTGCCGAAGGGGTACACAAAGTTGCCGGGATGTATATTTTAATAGTGCGCGAAAAAGTATATTTTGTGGCGGATACCACGGTGAATATCAACCCCTCCGCAGAAGATTTGGCTGAAATCGCGGTACTCACCGCCGATGCCGTGCGCCAATTTAACTTTACGCCGCGCATTGCCATGCTCAGTTTCTCGAATTTCGGCAGTACCCGCCATCCGTTTACCGAAAAAGTGCAGAAAGCGGTGGCGCTGGTGCGCGAAAAACGCCCGGATTTGGTAATTGACGGTGAGATGATGGCGGATACCGCCGTTACCCCGGAAATTATTGATGAACTTTACCCGTTCAGCCGCGTGCGCGACGCCAATGTGCTCATCTTCCCCAACCTTGAATCGGCGAATATTGCCTACAAACTGGTACAACGTTTGGGCAAAGGCGAGTTGATTGGTCCCATTTTGTTGGGAATGGGCAAACCGGTGCATGTGCTGCAACGTGGCGATGAAGTGCGAGAAATCTTTAATATGGCTGCCGTTGCCACGGTGGATGCGCATCAGTAGATTTTTGGGATTTAAGAAAAAGACTCTACTGAAAAAAGGGGTTCAAATTAAACCACAGAGAAGCAGAGGCACAGAGAAAAATAAAGTTTGAGAGCCGCCTATGTGCCGGTATCTGCGATTTTGCCGGCAAATTTACCTCCAAACTCAAAAATATGAATTTCTC
>CAYPNZ010000507.1:0-2429 GCA_964411845.1 uncultured Anaerolineaceae bacterium | reverse complement strand
CTTTTGACAATTACTCGAAAAATCAACTTTTGATATGTCATTCCGGAATTTCCCGAAGGGAAATATCCGGAATCCACAGTAAAAATTTATGGATTCCCGCTTTCGCGGGAATGACATCGCCTAAAATCAAACGTTTTTTCGTAGAATTTCGGATTTTTGCAAAAGTTTCATTTAGTTCTCAGATTAAATCACGTAACAATTTCCACATTTAGCGCAGAAAGCACATACTCGATGGGGTTGATGAGCGTGGTATTGTTCGACCCGGCAAAAAGCAAGCCGACCACATAATCATCCTCATCCAGCACCGCCGACCCCGAATCGCCCGGCGCAGACATTGCCCCCGCCATCAATTGCCCGTTGAAGGTTGCCGCGCGTCCGTTGTACATCACCGAGGTGGTCACATCAATTTGCACAATGCGCCCTTCGGTATAACCGGTGGTGCGTCCGCTTTTTTTAACTTTTTCCCCCAACCCAATCGAACGACTCCCTTTCGGGCGACCGATTTCAAAAATATACGGCGTAACCGCTGCCGGGTCAAGCGGGCGAGCCAATGCCGCATCAACCGTATTTGTGCCGGAAGTTTCTCGGTACGCTTGCAAACGATGTTGCGAGCCGAACCAGCGTGCCATCGTGTTCAGCACGCGGGCGGTATTTTGCGCAATGCCGCATCCCGGTTCATCGCCGCCAAAATCCAGTGGAATGAAGGTTTCCAGCGTTGCCACCCGGTTTTCATCGGTGCCGCCGTCGTATCGCCCCGGTTGGATGATGGCATCTCCCGGTTTGCCGGCGTTTACATCTGCCAGCACATGGTTATTGCTGAGAATGAAAATCTCGTTGCCCCGCCGCACCAAACACCCGAACGTACCGGCAGTGATGGCATAATGCCCAATTGAAACGCCGGGGGGAATTGTCGGTCGCCACAGGTCTCGATGTCCCTGAAAAGCGTGAATGGTGCCCGTTTCCACCACATCGGTGCGCACGCCGTTTATTTTTTTGGGGATGAGGTCGGATTCTGCCAGTTGCGCTACCGGCAATTTGCGTGCCACATTCACCACCACCGACAGTTCATCGGTGGGACCGGCGGCGGTGACTTTATAGCCCACGCCCACCCCGACCACATTTCGGCGCGAGATGAGGTGCTGCACATTTGCTTGTTTGGTAGACACAACTTCGCCGATATTGACTGCCATATCCGCTCCTTTTGCAAAGGTTTTTCGTGGCAAACTTACTGCCGGCTGCCGGGCAGAACCTAAAACGCCTGAATTTCCCCCACCACAACCACATCCACCGGAATATCGTCAAGCATTTTGGGGATGCGGTCTTCTTCCGGCAGTGCGTCAAGCGGTTCCTTTTGCGACACATTCACCATAATGGCGATGTCTTCACCGTGTGGCGTGTGTTTGAACCCAATGCCAACGCCAACCACATTCTTTTTTTTCAGTAGATGGGGTTCGTATTTGGCTTTTATTTTTTGTGCTTGTTTAACGGCATCGCCCAATGAAGGTGTCATAAAATCTCTTTTCTGCGTTGCGGAAAAATACCGCCGCCGGTTACACGTTCAGCGATTCTCCCGGTTTCAGCACCGCAACTTTGGTGCCGGTTTCCGCTTCTACCCGTTTTTTCCACGCTGCCGCATCCTGCGCGATGAGGTCCCAAGTGTTGTAATGGCTGGGAACCACCACCTTCGGGGTGAGCAATTTTACCGCACGCAGCGCATCGTCGGGTCCCATCGTAAAATTATCGCCGATGGGGAGCACCGCAAAATCAATGCCTTCTTCGCCGTAAAGTTTCATACTGTAAAACAACCCGGTATCGCCGGCGAAATACAATTTTTTGCCGTCGGCGGTAATGAGCAGTCCCGCCGGATTGCCGCCGTCACTGCCGTCGGGCAGCCCGGAACCGTGATGGGCAATGGTCAGTTTTACATACCCGAAACGGTGTTTGAACCCGCCGCCGATGTGCTGGGCGTGCAATTGCGCTTCCGGTACGCCTTGTTGCCCCAGCCAGTTGGAAATTTCAAAATTGCTCACCACGGTTGCGCCCGTGCGTTTGGCAATGGCTACCGCATCCGCCACATGGTCATAATGCCCGTGTGTCAGCAAAATATAATCGGCTTCTACTGCATCCGCCGACATATCGGTGCTGGGGTTATCGCCAAAGAACGGGTCAATAACAACTTTGGTGCCGTTCACATCTAATAAATGGGTTGCATGACCAACATATGTATATTTTATCGTCATCATTCCATCTCCTTTGATTGATATGAGATTTTTTGCAATTTAAAATAGTATAAATGACTGCGTGCGCTGTGTCAATAAAAATGAGCGTGAAAATGTGAAACGTGATTTGACAATCAGGGCGCAGGTGTTATGCTCATTTCACGAATCACGAATCACGAATCACGAATCACGAATCACGAATCACGAATC
>CAYPNZ010000506.1:0-2435 GCA_964411845.1 uncultured Anaerolineaceae bacterium | reverse complement strand
TTTTCCTGATTTCTCAGGGTGAAAACCAATTTTTGCGATTTGTTGAGTAATGTTTGGTGGGTTCGGGCATTTTCAATGGCGATGGCAATTTGGGTGCTCATCGTGGCAATGAGCTGCAGTTCCGTGCCGGAAAACGGTCGTTTCGATTGCGCATTGCCCACCACCAACGCGCCGATGGTTTTTCCCGATACAACCAACGGTTGCACCACCAACGGACCGGTATCAACCGGTGACCCCATCATGGCAAACAGAAATTGAATTTGCGGGTTTTGATAGCCCTTGTTCACCTCTACCTGCCGCGCCCGTTCTAAAGCATGTTTCAGGGCGGGTTGGTCGCTAATGGGGAAGGTGACCGCATCGCCCTTGCCTCGCCGCTGAGGGTTGTATGATGCCGCCATTCGAAGTACCGACTGGGCTTCATCGGCAAACAAAGCAATGGCAGACTGGTCAACATGCAGGGCACGAACAACCGCTTCCACCGCACCGTTGAGCACATCGGGCAATTGCAGGGAAGAAATGATGGCGTTACCGGCGTTAAACAAGCCGGTCAACCCGTGAATCTGTTCCTCGGATGTTTCTCGCAAATTTAGCAGGGCTTTGCTGCGAATGTCCAGCGCTTCCAAAAATTCCTGATACATCGCCACGGCAAACAGCACGTAGGCAACCACTTGGCTCAGGCGGAAGAAAAATTTCGGTGCGGTAACGCCTGCGCCAAATATTGCCTCGGCAATTGCGCCCGCCAGCAAAATTACTGTCGCAAAAATAACCACCGGCTGAACATCGTTAATTTTTACCAGCAGAGACACGGTCAACAGCGCCAAAACAACAATGACATACCCTAACAGGCTATCGTCTGCCAAGCCATAATACCCGGCAGAAACGGCAAAAATCAGCAACGCTCCGGCAACGGCAAAACTAAAAAATAGGAACAGGTTGGCAAATAACGGTTTTTGTTTAAAATAAGGAGAGATGCCCCACGCCAGCATCCCTGTTGATATAACACCCAAAGCAAGTTCAATTGGTAACCGGGAGGCGGCAAATATAACCGGCGCAAAACCCAGTAACAGTTGCAAGCCGCCCATCACCCCGAAAGCGATAGCCCATCGCCGTGCGGGAAGAGAGAGGTTTCGTTGCCAGTGCTGCCATGCCAATACACAGGCAGCCTCTATAGCAAAAAAGGTGAACAAAAAATAGGTTAAGTTAAATCCGACTGTGTTGAAAGAGGACACGTTTTTATCCCTGTTGCTCCATTCAGCCAATTATACCACATGTTGGGAAAATATCACAAGCACATTATGTTATATATCGGCGGCGGGAAAAAATAAATGCACGTTTTAATTGACGGACACAATTTAATCGGCAAATTACCCGATATTTCTCTTGCTGACCGAGACGACGAAACAAAATTGTTACGCCGCGTTCAGCAATACCGAGCGCGTACCGGGCGACGGATAACGGTTTTTTTTGATGGCGGTGTTGTTTACAAACCGGGCAGCACGCGAAAACTTGGTGGCATCACAATTCGCTATGCGCCGCACGGCATCACCGCCGATACACTCATCGTAACTCAATTGCGCCGCGAGCGAAACCCGAAAGAAGTACTGGTCGTCAGTTCCGACAGAGCCATCCGGCACGCAGCTCGGCTTGCCGGGGTCAACATAATGAGTTCGGATGAGTTTGCCCGCACACTCGCCGAGTTACGCACCTCAACCACCGCCGATGCCAACGATTTGCCTTTGCCCCCGGAAGAAGTGGATGAATGGCTGTCTATTTTCGGTGAATCCGGCGACTGACTGCCGGTTGCGCACTCATCGTTTGGGCGCGGTTGACTTATTGTTATTGATAGAGGTATAATGGAATCCCATATTCAGGCTATACTGTTTGCCGGACACTGTATGCAATTTGTCACTCACACGTTTAGCACTGACCCAAAAAGGTTAATCATATGGCATTAAAAGGAAATCTGCGAGATTTTAACACCACGCAGCTCCTCAATTTAGTCAGTTTGGCGAAAAAAACCGGTTCGATGCGTTTGGAAACCAACGGTGATTTTGCGAATCTCTTTTTCAAAGAAGGTAAACTCATCAAAGCCGCCACCAAAAAGCATTCCGGTCGCTTGGCTGATATTCTTTTTGAAGCGGGGAAGCTCACGCCGGAACAAATGCAAGCCATTTCCCGGCATACAAACCTCACCGACAAAACTCTGGGTATCGACCTGATAAAAAGCCGCATTGTTTCTCAGCAAGACATTGTGCACAGCGTAAAAGAATTTATGCTGAACGTGGTTTATTCCCTCTTTTCGTGGGCAGAAGGAACCTTTCTTTTCCAACAAGGTGTCCTGCCGCCCAACGACCAAATTGTTGTACCACTAAATTTAGATAACGTCATTTTAGAAGGCAGCCGGCGCATCCAAGAGCATGAACGGTTGATGGAAG
>CAYPNZ010000505.1:0-2442 GCA_964411845.1 uncultured Anaerolineaceae bacterium | reverse complement strand
GATTCGTGATTCGTGATTCGTGAAAATCTAAATTCTCTCCGGTTCTTTGTCAAATTGCGCCTCACGTTTTCACGCATCACTCATCACGTTTCACGTTTGTCATGCTACACGGTAAACGCGCCCGAAAGTTGCACATTCGCCATTCGCGACTTGCCTCACCCCCGCCCGCCGGCAAGTTTCATCGCCGCGGGAGACCGGCGCAGCATCGCCATTGCCCATATTCCCACCGCGGGACCCAACGCCAAAAAAGCGAATGCCCATTCCCAACCGACCCACTGTTCCAGCGTGGGAATCAGCCGGATGGTAACCAGCGTCAGCAAAAAACCGAGGCTGGTCTGCACCGTCAACGCCGTGCCGATGTATTGCGGGTGGCTCAACTCGCTGACACACGCCGAAAACTGCGCCGAATCCGCCACCACCGCGAACCCCCATACCAGCGTCAACCCCGCCACCAGCCACGGATTGCCGCCGAAAAATTGCCCCACCAGCACGGCAATCGTGCCACTGATTGCCATCGAACCGATGGTGACGGTGGTGCGTCCGAATTTATCCGCCAGCCGTCCCGCCAGCACACTCCCCAGCCCGCCGATGGCAATCATCCCGAAAGCGGTCAGGCTTGCCCACGCCGCGCCCACGCCCGCCGCGGCAAAACTCGCCAGCAGAAAAATCGGCACCCACGCCCACATGGCATATAATTCCCACATATGCCCCAAATAGCCCAAATTTGCCAGCACCGTTTCCCGCTCACGCGAAATTTGGACGATGAATCGCCAATTGAACGGCGGTGTTTTGCCCCCATACGGTCCCTCATCCACAAATATGGCGGCGATGATACCACCCGTCACCGCCAGCCCCGCCGCGAGATAAAGCACGAATTGCCAATTTTCCACCGTGCCGAACACATTGAGCAGGTGCGGCGCGGCACTGCCAATCGTCAGCGCACCCACCAGCATCCCAATACCCAGCCCGCGGTCTTCCCGCGTCCATGTCGCCATGATTTTCATACCGACCGGATACACGCCCGCCAGAAAAACCCCGGTCAAAAATCGCAATGCCAGCGCGAATCCTAACCCGTGCGCGGCGAGCGGAATCAGCGCGGTGGCAACGCCCGCCGCCACCGCCGACGCTGCGAACAACCGGCACGACGGCAATCTGTCCGCCAGATTGAACACCGCCGACGCCAGCGCGCCGACCACAAACCCCACCTGCACCGACATGGTGAGCCACGCCCGTCCGCCCGCCGAAAGCCCCCATGCGTCCGTCAGCGCGGGCACAACTGCCGACGCGGAAAACCAAACCGCCATCCCCAGCAATTCCGCCAGCGACAGCAGCCACAGCGTGCGCCATTTTCTATTCAATTTTAGGGGTTGAGAAATTGCATCGGTTTGGGTTGCCATTGCCGCCTCCGTGTTTTTTTACAGACGAAGCCGGTATGGCAAACCTTACGCTATTCAATGACCACCGCACCGGAACCCTGATCTATTTCCAGTTCGACAAAATTGTCCACAGTGCCAAAATTATCCGTTACCCACACCGCCGCCCCGCTGGCGGCAGATGATTCCGGCGTAAAACGACTGTCCGCATGAAACACCCCGCTGCCACTGTCGAGCACAATTTTCGCCGCCAACGACTCCGGTATTCGGATGGCAATCCGCCCCGAACCGCCGTCAATCACACCCCGCATTTGCCCGCTGTCGGGCAGCGAAATCCGCACATCGCCCGAACCGGCATCGAGATTCAGCGTGCGGATATTCAACCCGCGCAAATCGGCATCCAGCGCGCCGGAACCGCCATCCAGCGTTAAATCGAGCGCCACACGCGGATGCAGCCCCACCTGCCAACCGCTATTTTCCGGCGCAGCGGTATTGGCGAAAAAAATAAACCGCACCATGCGCGTATCCAAATTCACCGAAGCATGTTTGCCGGCAACCTCGGTGTTAAAATAGAGCGTGCCAAAATAATTGATGTCCCCTTCGATGAGCGCATCCGAATCGGCAAGCGGGTAAATTTTCACCGGCGCAGGCGGCAGGTCAATTGTCACATCCGCCGAGGTGACACCATCCAGCGGCAGCCGGACAGTTTCGTGTTTCAGCACGGTATCGTTAAATTTCTGCATCATTTCCGGCGAGCCGAACGCCACCAGCGCAAATGCTACCGCCCCCACAATCAGCGCGATGGTCACCGCGGTAGTGATGATAGCGCCCAACGCCGACCGCCGCCCCAGCAGAATATCCAACCCGGCGATGACCAGCAACAGGGGCCAGAATCGCCACAGCAGGTTTATCGAACCGGGGGGCAGCATACCAAAATTTGACAGCAGCAATATGATGCCGATGGTTATCAGCAGCAGGGGCCAGAATAATGACGGTTTTTTGTGTGAATAAGACATGATTCGTGATTCGTGATTCGTGATTCGTGATTCGTGATTCGTGATTCGTGATT
>CAYPNZ010000504.1:0-2444 GCA_964411845.1 uncultured Anaerolineaceae bacterium | reverse complement strand
ATCATCGAATGTCATTCCCGCCTGTGCCCTGCGGGTACGAAAGCGGGAATCCATACTTCTTTATGGATTCCGGATATTTCCCTGCGGGAAATTCCGGAATGACAGACTTATGCAAGAGGTCTATTATGACTCTACTGTGAAAAGGGTTAAAAATTAAACCACAGAGAAACAGAGACACGGAGAAAATAAGGTTTGAGAGGCGAAAGACGGCGAGTATCTGCGATTTTGTCAGTAAATTTGACTCCAAACTCAAAAATGTGAAATTCTCTGCTTCTCTGCGCCTCTGTGGTGGAAAAACAGCCTTTTTTCAGACGAGGCAAACTTTGAATTTGAAACAGGAAACAAAAAACTATGACCACCCAAAAACTAATTGACCGCGCGCTTGCCGCGCGAGAGAAGGCTTATGCCCCCTACTCGAAATACCGCGTCGGCGCGGCACTGCTGACCGCCGACGGCGAAATTTACGAAGGTTGCAATGTTGAAAACGCGGCATACGGATTGTGTATGTGCGCCGAGCGCACCGCCGTCTTCAAAGCCGTCAGCGATGGCGTGCGAAACTTTACCGCCATCGCCGTCGCCACCGAAAACGGCGGCTCGCCGTGCGGCAGTTGCCGCCAAGTCCTGCGCGAGTTTGCCCCCGACCTGACCGTCATCATCACCGATGCGGCGGGCAACTTCCGCGAAACCACCCTCTCGCAATTGCTGCCGGACAGTTTCGGACCGGAACACCTGCCGAGTGACGAGTGACCCATGAATGACCGCCTTTACAACACCGATGCCATCATTTTGCGGCGCAGTGATTTCGGGGAAGCCGACCGTTTGCTGACCGTTTTCACCCCGCATCGCGGCAAATTGCGGCTGGTGGCAAAAGGTGTGCGCAAAACCAAATCGAAAAAGGCGGGGCATATCGAATTATTCACCCATGCCGCGCTGCAAGTTGCCACCGGACGCAATCTCGATATTCTGACGCAGGCAGACACCGTGCAGGCGTATCGCGCCCTGCGCGAGGATTTGGATAAAATCAGTCACGCCTATTATTTGGTTGAACTGGTGGACAAATTCACCGAAGAGCACGACCCCAACTACCCCGTTTTCGAGTTGCTGGCGCTGACGCTGGCACGGCTGGCGGACGGCTCATCCACCGACCGTTTTTTGGCGCTGCGCTATATGGAAATCCACCTGCTGGGATTGTCCGGTTTTCAGCCGCAACTTTTTTTCTGCGTGGATTGTGCCAAACAAATTCAACCGGAAGAAAATTTTTTCCATATTGCCGGCGGCGGGGTGCTGTGTCCCGCTTGCGGCGCGCACCATCCCCATGCCGAACCGATTTCGGTGGGCACGCTGAAAGTTTTGCGTTTTTTGCAAACTCGCCCGTGGGAACAAATTGCCGGCGTGCAACTCAAAGCCGATACCCGCCGCGCGGTGGAAAACCTGTTGCTGCGATATATCACCTTCACGCTGGAAAAACGGCTCAAAAGCGTAGACTTTCTGCGGAAACTGCGGAAGCAGTGAGCCCCGCAGTTGTAATTTTTGCAAACTTCCCTGTTGCGTTAAAATGGCAGTCAGCAGTCAGCAGTCAGCAGTCAGCTGAACGCTGATGGCTGAACGCTGAAAACCGAAAACTGAAAACCAAAAACTCCCCGAGGTATTTATGACCCAACCACTCAACTTCCAACAAATAATTATGACCCTGCAACAATATTGGGCAGACCACGGCTTTACCCTGTGGCAGCCGTATCACGAAGCCGTCGGCGCGGGCACGGCGAACCCCGCCACCATTTTGCGCGTGCTCGGTCCCGAACCGTGGCACGTGGCATACCCCGAACCTTCCTTCCGCCCCGATGACGGGCGTTTTGGCGACAACCCCAACCGTATGCAGATGCACACCCAATTTCAGGTCATCATCCAACCCGACCCCGGCAACCCGCAAGAACTCTACCTCGGCTCGCTGGCGGCATTGGGACTCAACCGCGATGAACACGACATCCGTTTTGTGGAAGACAACTGGGAAAGTCCCGCGCTCGGCGCGTGGGGACTGGGCTGGGAAGTTTGGCTGGACGGTATGGAAATCAGCCAATACACCTATTTTCAGCAAGCGGGCGGCTTTCAACTCGACCCGCCCGCGGTGGAACTGACCTACGGGCTGGAGCGCATTGCCATGTATTTGCAGGGCGTTGACTCGGTCTGGAAACTCGATTGGGACGGCAAACAAACCTACGGCGATATTCTGTTCCGGCAAGAAGTGGAATTTTGCGAATACGATTTCAACACGGCAGATATTGACGGACTGACCGAAGCCTATAATTTTTACGAAAAAGAAGCCAAACGCTGTTTGGAAAAAGGACTGGTCATCCCCGCGCACGAATATGTGTTGAAATGTTCGCACACCTTCAACATTTTAGACACCCGCGGTGCCATTGGCGTAACCGAACGCGCCCACTATT
>CAYPNZ010000503.1:0-2448 GCA_964411845.1 uncultured Anaerolineaceae bacterium | reverse complement strand
AAGGTTGCAGGGTTGCAAAGTTCACGCATCACGCAATACGTTTTACGCAATACGCTTCACGCCTCACAGCATACATTCAAACGCGAATATTGACAATTGTCATTTCAGAATCAGCGGCAAATAGACCGGGAAAATTCGGTCTGCCACCACCACCGAGCGCGATACCGAAACGGTGTCGCCGGGGTTTTGCGCGGTGACGGTGACGCGCTGCGTGCCGGTGACCGTCCACCGGAACGCCATCGCGTCGGTCAGTGCGCCGGAATGGGTCACGGGCGAAAAGCCGTCTGCCTGCCATGTCAGGGTTATCGGGGGGATGGTGTCGGCGGGCGAAATGGCGGCGGTCAGGGTGAACACATCGGCGGGTGTGCCGAGCGTGTTTCCCGAAATGGAAACGGACAGACACGGGTCGAGGGCGCGCTTCATCACGCTGAAAATTTCGGTGTTGGGGAATGTGCCGGAAACGAAATTGGCGCAATGCCCCGCGGCGGTCACGGGCACATCGGCAGCGGTATGGTAATCGGTGGAAAATGTCACCCAAAAGGGGGTGCTGTCGGGCATGGTGAATTGCGCGCCGCCGTTGTCGGTCAGGCTGAGCGCCATGCCGCCCGTTTCATGGTCGGCGGTGACGATGACCAGCGTGCGCCCCGCGTCCACTGCCGGGTGCGCCAGCGCGGCGGCAATTGCCGCATCGAACCCCAACGTATCGCCGATGACGTTGGCGGCATCGTTGGCGTGTCCCGCCCAATCAATCTGCCCCCCTTCCACCATCAAAAAATAGCCGTTGGGATTTTGCCCCAGCACATCGAGCGCGGCGGTGGTCATTTCCGCCAGCGTGGGAGAGAAAGGGCGCACCATACCGCCATCCGCAAAAGCGCCGAACAATTTTGCCGTGTGCGCCGTGTCGAGCGCAGAGAGTTCGGCGGCGGTGCACACGGTGGCATAACCCGCCGTTTGCGCTTCCGCAATTAAATTTCGCCCGTCAAAACGATTGCCCAACCCGCCATAACAGCCCGTCGCGGTGACGGGCAGAAAATCATCCTCGCCCCCGCCGAGCAGTACATCCACCCCGGCGGCGATTTCCTGCCGTGCAATCTCGGTCATCATACTGCGGCTGGGCACGTGCGCGGCGAACACGGCGGGCGTGGCGTGCGCCAGTTGGGTGGTGGTCACCAACCCCACCGACATGCCGCGCGCCTGCGCCAGTTCCAAAATGGTGGTCAGGTTTTGCCCGTCGAAGGTTTGGCTGATGATACCGTTGTCAGTGCGGGTGCCGGTGGCGATGGCGGTTCCCCCCGCCGCCGAATCGGTGATGCCGCCGGTGCGGTTCGCCGTTTGCGACCAGCCCGAAAATGGCAGACTGTCCATCGTCAACTGCCCGTTTTGCCCCACCGAAACCCATTGCGCGGCGAGCCGTTGGTTTGCGCCCATACCATCCCCGATGAACAAAATAATGCTGTGGGGCGGCGCATCGGCGCGGGCGGAAAGGGTGAGCATCCACCATAAAACCGGAATCAACAATATTCGGAAACGTTTCATAGTTGAAAGTTTGAACATTTTGCCGAAAAAGTCAATTCTTGCGCCAAAAAACACGGTTCGCTGTTTCTCGAATCATCCGTCTGTGCATATAATGGAAGCAGCGAAATAATTATGGCATCCAAAACGATAAAACTTCTTTTAATTGAAGATAACCCCTATGATGTGAAGGTTATCCGGCTGATGCTGGTATCGCAACGGCGATTGTTGCCGGCAAGTGTTGCCTTTGAGTTGCACGATACCCGGACACTGCGCGACGGGCTGCAATATCTGCAAGCGCATCAACCCGATTTGGTGATGCTTGATTTGAGTTTGCCCGACAGCGACGGTTTGGACACATTTTTGCGCTTGCGGGCGGAAAATTCATCGGTGCCGGTCATTATTGTCAGTGCGACGGATGACCTGACACTGGCGGTGGAAGCCGTGCAGGCGGGCGCGCAAGATTATCTGCTGAAAGGTGAAATGAGCCGTAATCTGCTGGTGCGAGCCATCCATCACGCGCTGGAACGGCAGGCAATTGTGCACGAACTTGCCCGGCGCACCCGTGAACTTTCCGCCAGCGAAGCCCGCCTGCGGATGATTACCGACAAAAGCACCGATGGCATTGTGATTGCCACCCACACCGGCGAAATACGCTTTGCCAACCCCGCCGCCCGCCGATTGCTGAATCTCGGTGATGCGGCGGTGTCGGCGCAATCACTGCCGTTTCCAATGTCGGCGGCAGAGGTGACGGAAATTACCCTTTCCGTTGCCGACAGCGATGCGCCGGTGACGGTGGAATTGCACATCATCCCCATCGAATGGGAAACCGAAACGGCAAATTTGGTGGTGCTGCGCGATGTGACCGCACGCAAACGGGCGGAACAGGCGCTGCAAATTGCCAAAGACAATTTGGAAAATATCGTCAAAACGCGC
>CAYPNZ010000502.1:0-2459 GCA_964411845.1 uncultured Anaerolineaceae bacterium | reverse complement strand
GCATCATTGATGAACAAACCGAACCGTGGGGCATTAAAGTGACGCTGGTGGAAGTGAAAGATGTGGAACTGCCGGCAACCATGCAGCGCGCTATGGCACGGCAGGCGGAATCTGAACGCGAGAAACGCGCCAAAATTATTCACGCTTCCGGCGAGTTTGAAGCCTCGAAACAGTTGGCGGAGGCAGCGCGGAATATCAGCAAAGAACCGGCAACCATTCAATTGCGCTATTTGCAAACGCTCACCGAAATTGCGGTGGAGAAAAACTCAACCATCATCTTCCCCGTGCCGATTGATTTGCTGCGCGGCATTTTAACCTCATTGCCGCAACAATCGGATGACAGCAAATCGGCGTAGGTTTACCGATGAACGTAAAATTAGCGCTGCTGATTGCGGGCGGCATAGCGGTGGCGGCGGCGAGCCGCCGGGTGGCAACAACCGGCATCGGTTTTGGGGACTGGGTTGCAATAGCAATTTTGTTTCTATTGGGGCAGGCAATTGTGCGCTTTGAGGATTATCCCGGCGGAAAAGCATGGGTAGCCAAACTGGAACGCCGGTTGCACCATTAAGAAGGGTGATGGCATAAAAAGCCCGAAGCAATCTCCGTGCCCATTGCCGGGGATTGCTTCGCCTTTGGCTCGCAATGACAATTGCCGGCACTTACAATTGAGCCACTACCATAAAAAAACGGTCGGCGTGTGCCGACCGTTTTTGCCGCAGTTGACGACACAGACCGTTCAGCGCATTATTCGGACGCTATTCCGTTTTTGCGCCGCGAAATCCACAGCATACCGAGTACTGCCAGCGGGATGGCGCCACTGAGGCACGGCAACCCACCCGATTTTGGGCGCGGTGCGGTTGCCGCTGCCGGCTGAGTCTGCACCGCCGCGGTGGGCTGCGGTGTTGCTGCGGCGGGCTGGTTTTGCGGTTCTGCCGCCGTGTCAAAATCGGGCAGCGGCGGCAAGCCCAAACTGGCGCGCCAAGCATTATCCAACCCGTGGGTATCTACCCCCAATGCCGCTTTCAGTGCCTTATCGTACAATTCCCCTTCCGAAAAAATATCCAGCAATTTTTTCATCGCGTCGCCGCCATAAGTGTCGATGATAAACTTTACCACCGCACCGCTTTCACCATACGCCAAATTCGCCGCATCGGGGTCGGCGGGGAAAGAACTGGAAAGTGTTTGCAGCGTCATCAATGCGTTGGATTTGACAGCGGCATCAAAAGAAGCGCGAAATTGCGCATCGAGGTTATCGGGGTCTTCGTTATATACCGCCAACCCTTCATCCAGCCAGCGGGGTAAATCGCCATAGGGGTTATCGGTGGCTTGATGGATGACCAAATGGGTTAGTTCGTGGGTGGTGGCTTTTAACCCCCAATCGAGGTTGCCGGGCGGAATACCGATGACCACCACACCATAATCGGTAAACGCCTGCCCGCCCGTCCATTCCTGCGCACCAACGGCAATGGCATCGAGCAAATCTTGATGTGAGCCGTAGATGAAAATCTTTACCTGATTTTTTACTTTCACACCGATGGTATTTTCCAAACGGTCAAGCGCGGTGTTCGCCTGATTGAACAACGCCTGCCCGAATTTTTCATCGCCGCGATACCAATATACGCTCACCCGCTCGTTGCTCAACACCTTAAAATCGTGGCGATTATCCAGATATTCGTAGGTTTGTTTATCGGTTTTCAACGTTTCGCCGTTGGCATCGGTCAACTTCCACCAATATTCCAACACCGTACCGGGCGGAAAATAGATGCTGGTTTGGTCAATGGAAAATTTGGCATCTATTTGCGTGCCCGGCGAAAAATCGGCGGCATTGCGGGTGGTTGCCGGTTGTCCGCGCACACGGTAAAAAAATTCCACCTCCACAATATCGGCTTGCCCGTGTGCGGAAATGGTGGCGGTAATATTATTGCGGAATTCAGCCGTAATATTTTGGGCATCTACCGTAATGGGCGATTGCGCCCACACCGGCACGATTGCCGCCACCCACAGCGCCACAATCAGCCAAACTTTTCGCATGGTATTCTCCGTTTTTCGGCGCACCGATGTTAATCTACCAACTTACCGGGGTCGGGCAACGCATCCACGGGGGTATCGCGCCATTTATCGCCTTCTTCAATCAACATCACCGGTATATCTTCTTTGATGGGGTATTTCCGCCCGCAATCTTCTTCGGTGCAAACCAGCCATTTGCCGTCGCGCACCAATTCCAGCCGTCCGGGGTCGTCACCCGGCTTCCGCGTTTCGCCGCTAACGCAGTATGGACATCGCAAAATTTCGAGTAATTCAGTGGAAACAGCCATTTTTCTCCTCAATTGTTTGAATTAAGATTTTACACTGCACAATAGTATAGCACAAGCCCATTTTATGATGAAATCCGCCCCTCGATGCCACACGGCTGTTGCAAAGTAAATTTTAAGACTGCCGGTTGGCTGTAATTGTTTCCG
>CAYPNZ010000501.1:1059-2460 GCA_964411845.1 uncultured Anaerolineaceae bacterium | reverse complement strand
AATGCACTACATCTTCACAATATCGAGTTTCTGTTCTTGCTCGGTTAATGTCAAATTCGTTTTTCATTAGAACTCCGGGATTGGGACGAAAGGTCTAACAATCTATTTATACCAACATTATCTGCCATAAATGTTTTTCTGCCCCACATCCACCATAAACGTGGGTATCACTTCCATTTTCAGGGCGATTGGACAATTTGTCAAGCGCTGCAAAAACTTCAAGCGACAAACAACAAACCCTCAACCTTAAAATCTAACGCGCATAATTGACAATCCCTGCCAAATATGATACCGTGTTCAAACACGGAAACGTGAATTTTTTGAAAGGAGTACCGGATGCAAAATTATACGCTTTTGATGCAACGCAATACGGTTTGCCAACCGCTCGGCGGTATCGGTGCGGCTGTGCCCAAACAACGTGCGTCCGGTGACTCTGTGTAACGTTCCCATTTTTTGACACAGAAACCGCAGGCGCACCCGTCTGCGGTTTTTTATTGCGCGGATTTGTTCCGCCCGTGCCGCAGACTGACCCTCTGCGGTTTTTTTGTGCGGAATAGTTATCGGTTGTCAGTTTTTGGTTTTCGATTTTCAGCACATTACATCAAAAAAGGTTCAACCATGATAAAATCAAAATTTTACCCCGATTTGAATATCAAAGAAACCACATCTGCCAACCGGATTGTGGGTTTGTGGCGCATGATGCGCGGGTTCCGGCTGACATACATCGGCGGGGTGGCGGCGCTGGCTGTTGCCGCGCTGGCAAAAACATCAACCTACCTGCTGCTGCGAAATTTCGCCGATACCGCGCTGCAGAACGCCGAAAACGCCCCGCCCGTTTATTTTTACGCGCTCGGTTTTCTGGGGCTGGCGCTCTTCGAGGCGGGCTTCACTTTTTTCAGCGGCAAACTCGCCGCCCGTTCCGCCGAGGGGATTACCCTGCGGCTGCGCAATTTTCTGTTCGACCACATGCAGCGGCTTTCCTTTAAATACCACGACCACATGCAGACGGGCGAACTGATTCAGCGCGTCACATCCGATGTGGATGCCGTGCGCCGTTTTTTCGCCGACCAAGGGACGCAAATCGGGCGCATTTTGATGCTTTTCATCATCAATGTGGTGGCATTGATGGCGCTGAACCTTCGGCTGGCGCTGTTGTCGGTGGTTTTCATCCCGGTGATTGTCGCCATTTCCATCTGGTTTTTCAAACGGATTGCGGCGGCGTATGACGATTACCAAAATCAGGACGGGCTGCTGTCGGCAACGTTGCAGGAAAATTTGTCGGGCGTGCGGGTAGTCAAAGCCTTTGCCCGCCAGCCGTTTGAAATGGACAAATTCGAGCAGGTGAATCACAAAAAATTCGTGCTGGGGCGGCGACTGCTGTTGATGCACGCCCTCTACTGG
>CAYPNZ010000501.1:0-1049 GCA_964411845.1 uncultured Anaerolineaceae bacterium | reverse complement strand
TGGCCCACCTCCGACATCGTGTGCGGCGCGCAGTTGCTCATCAGCTATTGGCTCGGCGCGCAAATGGCAATCGCCGGCGACCTCTCGGTGGGGACGTATCTGGCGTTTTCCAACCTGATTGTCTGGATTATCTGGCCCATCCGCAATTTGGGACGCCTGATTGCGCAGGGTTCAACCGGGCTGGTATCGTACAAACGGGTGGCGGAATTGATTGACGAAACGCAGGAAGCGGTGGCGGCGGGTCGCCCCATTGAAAAAAGCGCGCTGCGCGGCGAAATCGTGTTCGACCATGTGTCGTTTGAGTATGACCCCAACGCGGCGGTGCTGCACGACATCACTTTCACCGCCCGCCCCGGCGAAATCATCGCGCTGATGGGACCGACCGGCTCCGGCAAAACCTCGCTGGTCAATCTGCTGCCGCGATTTTACGATTACACCGGCGGCAGTCTGCGGCTCGACGGGGTGGAATTGAACACCTACGCCCCGCACGCGCTGCGCGAGCACATCGGCATTGTGGAGCAGGAGCCGTTTTTGTTCAGCCGCTCCATCCGCGAAAATATTGCCTACGGTGTGCGCCGAAAGGTGACGCAGGCGGAGGTGGAAGCCGCTGCCCGCGCCGCCGCCATCCACGAGGTGATTGAAACCTTCCCCGAAGGCTACAACACGGTGGTCGGTGAAAAAGGCGTAACCCTTTCCGGCGGGCAGAAGCAGCGCATCGCCATTGCCCGCACCCTGCTGAAAGACCCGCGCATTCTCATTTTGGATGACTCGACATCATCGGTGGACACGGAAACCGAGGTGCAGATCCAATCCGCGCTCAACCGGTTGATGGCGGGACGCACCACATTCATCATCGCCCACCGGGTGCAAACGGTCATGCGCGCCGACAAAATCATCGTGCTGGAAAAGGGACGCATCACCCAAATGGGCACCCACACGGAATTGCTGGCACAACCGGGATTGTATCGGGAAATTTACGAGATTCAATCGCAGGTGGAGAATTAGTTTTCAGCAGATAGCCGGTAGGGCACGCGGCGGCGTGCCCCTAC
>CAYPNZ010000500.1:0-2472 GCA_964411845.1 uncultured Anaerolineaceae bacterium | reverse complement strand
TTGCTTTTTCACCACAGAGGCGCAGAGAAGCAGAGAAATTCATATTTTTGAGTTTTTGGATGCAAATTTGCTGACAAAATCGCAGATACTATCACATAGGTGGCTCTCAAACTTTATTTTTCTCTGTGCCTCTGCTTCTCTGTGGTTCAATTTGAACCCCTTTTTCAGTAGAGGCTTATTATGGATTCCGGATAATTTCCTGCGCAAATCCCGGTAATCCGTGTTAATCCGCGTTCTGTTCAGCCACAGGTTGAAATAGAACGCAGATGCCGCAGATAGAGCGGATTTTCACCGATTTTTTTGAGAATATTTTAGAAATCTGCGCAAATCCCGGTAATCCGTGTTAATCCGCGTTCTATTATCTATTCACCTGAATAGATACTCTGCGCTTCACGAATTGCTTTTTCCAGCAGTGCCAGCGTTTTTTCTTTGCCCACCAGTTTGGCAAACGTGCCGAACCGCGGACCGCGCGCTTGCCCCAGCAGCACTTCGTAAAATGCGCTGAAAACGGCTTTCGGTTCCACGTTGAATTGGCGCGCCACATCGAATGGCAGGGTTTGCAGTACTTTTTCGTCATCGCCGTCATACGCGGCAACCAAATCTTTCAGGGCGATAAACCATTGGCGTTCGGTGGCGGTGGCGGGGCGGTAGGTTTTGTTCGGCAAGATGAAATCGCGGTAATAATTTAGGCTTTTGCCCACCAAATCGCCGATGGTATTGCGGTATTTGGCGGCGGTGGGGTCGTATCGCTCCAAAAATTCCACCACCAGCGCGGGGTCGTCGCTGCCCAAGCCGGAAACCAGATTGTTGATGAGCGAAAAGTTGATGGATGTGTTAAAACTCGGTACGGATTGCCCGCGGTTGAAAATGTGCCATACGGCGGTATCGGGTTTTTTCTCTTCGGCAACGGTGGGGTAGCGGCGCAATTCTGCCAGATAATCGTCAACCGTGCGCGGAACCATACCCCAGAAAAGGCGTTTCGCTTTTTTGGGATTTTGGAAGAGGAAATAGAGCAGACTTTCCAGCGGGGCATAGCCGGTCCACGTGTCTACCGTCAGTCCTTTCCCCACACTTTTTGAGATTTTTTTGCCTTCTTCATCCAAAAAGAGTTCGTAAAAAAAGCCGTTGGGCGGTTGTTTGCCCATAACGCGGGTGATTTTCCCCGATAGTTTGGCGGATTCGATTAAATCTTTGCCGTACATTTCATAGCCGACATCGTAACTGAACCAGCGCAGTGCCCAATCCACTTTCCAGCCGACTTTGGCGTGTCCGTTGAGCACCGATGCCGTGCCGTGATGCCCGCAGCCGGCTGTGTCGCCGACGGGTTTATCGCACACGTAATCGACCGTGTTGTCTTCGGGGTGGTAACCGGTGACGCGCGTGGTGTAAATGCGACCGCAATTTTCGCAAATGGGCATAAACGGCGACCAGTCGGCGCGTTTGTCTTCTCGCAGGGTGGGCAAAATAATTGCCAGCACGTCATCAACTTTTTCCAGAAGAATGCTCAACCCGGCGTTGAAATCGCCGCGGGTATATGCCTGCTGCGAACTTTGCAATTCATAATCGAAACCGTAGGCATTCAGAAATTCGCGTAGTTTGTTGTTCATATGGGCGCTGTAACTTTCGCAGCAGCCGAACGGGTCGGGAATGTGGCACAACGGCTTGCCGAGGTGTTCCGCCAGCATTTCTTTTTGCGGCATATTGAGCGGCACTTTGCGCAGTCCGTCCATATCATCGCTGAATGCCACCAGCCGTGTTTGCCAGCCGGTCAGGTGCTCGAAAGCGCGGCGAACCCAAGTGGTGCGCGCCACTTCGGCGAAGGTGCCGATATGCGGCAGCCCGCTGGGTCCGAAACCGGTTTCAAAAACGACGGGGGCATCGGGTTGGGTGCGGTATCGGCGTTGCAAGCCGGATGCTTCTTTAAAGGGCCAGGATTTGTAGTTTGCCATAACAGCCTCTGGGTTTAAGGTTTCAGGTTCAAAGTTTCAGGGTTGTGACGGGGGAAGCCGGTCATCAACCGTCAACTCACCGCGAGCAATAAAAGGTAAATGATGAATGACGGCGTTTAAATGACCGTTTCAAAGCCTTCAAATTCGGGATGACTGACATAATTGATATTGGCATTGCCGCCGCCGCGCGCGTGCGATTGCTTGAACGATTCCGATTCTGTCCAAGCGATAAAAGCCGCTTTTGATGCCCAAGTGGTATGGGTGGCAAACAGGGTGTGGGTATCGGTGGTATCGCCGCGCAATAGATGAAATTCCAAAAAACCGGGCACGCCGTCCAACCGCGATTCGCGGGTTTTCCACATTTGCTCGAAAGCGTCTTCGCTGCCGATGCCGATTTTGAAGCGGTTCATTGCAATGTACATAAAAACTCCTTGATTGTGATTTACTTTCGATATTATGCACAAAAATACCGGTAGAGCCAACTTTACGCGGGGTTTGTTAATATTCACCGAAAAAAGGTTCG
>CAYPNZ010000499.1:2097-2474 GCA_964411845.1 uncultured Anaerolineaceae bacterium | reverse complement strand
TCGCCGCCGTGAAAGACTATCTGCGGGCGCAGGGCATTCACGTGAGACCGGTGGAGCCATAAACCCGACGATGGATATTCGACCCTACCGACCGGCAGACAAATCATCCGTTATTGCCCTGTGGCAAAAGTGCAATTTGGTAGTGCCGTGGAACAACCCGGAAAACGACATCACGCGGAAAATCAAGCGCGATGCGGATTTATTTCTGGTGGGACTTTTGGACGGGACGCTCATTGCCACGGTAATGGCAGGTTATGAAGGTCATCGCGGATGGATTAATTATTTGGCGGTTGACCCCTCAATGCAAAAACAGGGTATCGGCAAAATGATGATGGCAGCAGCAGAAGAGAAACTGTATGCTTTGGGATGCCCGAAAA
>CAYPNZ010000499.1:0-2087 GCA_964411845.1 uncultured Anaerolineaceae bacterium | reverse complement strand
AAAACACTGGCGTCATTGAATTTTACCGGAAACTCGGATACACCATTGACCCGGTGGTGAGTATGGGAAAACGATTGATACCTGATGATTGATACCACACTTCCTCCTCTAAAATGGAATGATGCCGGGCTTGTACCGGCAATTGTGCAGGATGCCGACACGCTGCAAGTGCTGACGCTGGCGTGGATGAATGAAGAATCGCTGCGGTTGACGCTGGAAACCGGCGAAACGTGGTTTTGGAGCCGCTCGCGGCAGGAATTGTGGCACAAAGGCGCCACCAGCGGCAACACCCAAAAAGTCATCGAACTTTTTTACGATTGCGACAGCGACGCCTTGCTGGTGAAAGTCCAGCCCGCGGGACCCGCCTGCCACACCGGCGCAGTCAGTTGTTTTTTCAATTTGGTTAATCGGTGATTGGTTTATTGGAGATTGGTGCTTGGCAGTTAATCTCCAATCGCTAACCGCCAATCTCAAACTACCGGAGGTATTTTATGTCCGTAACGGCAATTGTGGGCGCGCAATGGGGCGACGAAGGTAAAGGGCGGGTGGTGGATTATCTGGCGCAATCCGCCGATATGGTCATCCGTTTTCAGGGCGGCGATAACGCCGGACACACCGTCGTCAACAATTTCGGCACTTTCAAACTGCATCTGGTGCCTTCCGGCATTTTCAACCCGAATACCGTCAATTTAATCGGCACCGGTACGGTGGTGAACCCGGAAAGTCTGCTGGCGGAAATTGCGATGATAGAAGCGGCGGGCGTTTCCACCACCAATCTGTTCGTCAGCAATCGGGCGCAAATGGTGATGCCTTACCACCGTATGCTGGACGGTTTGCAAGAATCGGCGCGCGCCGAACGGAAAATCGGTACCACCAAACGGGGTATCGGACCCGCATACGCCGACAAAGGCGCGCGGCGCGGGGTGCGGCTGGGCGATTTGCTGCATCCCGATTGGTTGAAAATACGACTGCGTCCCGCGCTGGAAAATGCCAACCGCGAAATTACCCATTTCGGCGGCGAAGCGTTGGCATTTGATGACCTTTTCGAGCAGTGTATGGCGTGGCGAGACGCGCTGGCACACCGCATTGTGGATGCCGTGCCGTTGGTGCGCGATGCCTATCGCGGCGGCAAAGCCATTTTGCTGGAAGGGCAACTCGGCGTAATGCGCGATTTGGATTGGGGCATCTACCCCTATGTCACTTCGTCAAATCCCACGGCTGCGTTTGCCCCCGGCGGCGCGGGACTGCCGCCGCAGGCGATTAACCGCGTTTTCGGGGTGGTGAAAGCGTACAGCACCGCTGTGGGCGAAGGTCCCTTCCCCACCGAATTGTTCGATGCCAGCGGCGAATTTCTGCGGGAAAAGGGGAACGAATACGGCGCAACCACCGGTCGCCCGCGCCGGTGCGGCTGGTTCGACGGGGTGGCAATCGGTTTTGCCGCATATCTCAACGGGTTTACCGGGCTGGCAATCACCAAACTGGATGTGCTGGACGGGCTGCCGGAACTGAAAATCTGCACCCACTACCGCCTGCCCGACGGCTCGCTGATTGATTACGTGCCCGACACCACCATTTTAGAAACCGTCGAACCGGTTTACGAAACGTGGCAGGGCTGGAACGAGCCGACAACCGGCGTGCGTCGCTGGGCAGATTTGCCGGAAAATGCAAAAAAATACCTCAAACGGATTGAAGAACTGGCGGGTGTACCGCTGGCATTCGTCTCCGTTGGCGCAGCACGCGAAGCGATGATTGTTTTGTAGTAGTTTTCAGTTGTCAGTTGTCAGTTATCGGTTTTCGGTTGTCAGCGGTCAGCAATTAGCGTGTGTTGACATTTTGTCTTTTATGGCAGAATGATACGTTTTTCTGCTGTAGGGGCGACTTTTGTGGTCGCCCGGTACCGTGGTTTGAGGACAGGCAGCCACAAGGGTTGCCCCTATGCCCTGTTTTTCAATGGGTAGTGGTGTTCTTTGACTGATACACGTATTTTGTGTAATTTGCAATTTACCCCTTCCCCCTGACCCCCTCCCCCAAATTGGGGGAGGGGGAACAAAAAGGGGTGAGCGAGGGGGACGAAGTCCCCCTCGCTC
>CAYPNZ010000498.1:0-2476 GCA_964411845.1 uncultured Anaerolineaceae bacterium | reverse complement strand
GGTGGGGGTGTACAATTGCAAAATCGCGCGTCCGGTGGTTGATTTTCCGCAGCCGGATTCACCCACCAGCCCCAGGGTTTCGCCACGATGGATGTTAAAGGTTATCCCGTCTACGGCTTTAATGTCGCCCACGTGTTTTTGGATGACAATACCCTGTGTGATGGGAAAATACATTTTCAAATTCTTTACTTCTAACAAAATTTCTTGATTATTGCTGCTCATTGCCATCTCCTACGCCGTATGCCAGGGGTTTTCGGTTGTAATGGGGTCTTTGGTTACGTCAATCCAGCACGCAATTCTATGCCCGACCTCAACACTGTGCAACGGTGGGTTTTCGGTTTTACATTTGTCAATGCGGTATTTGCAGCGTGCATAGAAGGGACACCCTTGCGGCAGCGCAATTAAATCGGGGGGCAACCCTTCGATGGATTCCAGTTTTTCACCGGTCACTTTATCGAGGCGGGGCAGCGACCCCAGCAAGCCGAGGGTGTACGGATGGCGCGGGTTAGCATACAAATCTTTTACCCCCGCCTCTTCAACAATCATCCCGGCATACATAACCACCATACGGTCAGCCAGCCCGGCAACCACGCCGAGGTCGTGGGTAATCCAGATGATTGCCATGCCCAGTTCATCGCGCAGTTTTTTCACCAAGTCAACAATTTGTGCTTGAATGGTCACATCCAGTGCGGTGGTCGGTTCGTCGGCAATGAGCAACTGCGGGTTACACGAAAGCCCGATGGCAATCATCACCCGCTGGCGCATACCGCCCGAAAATTGGTGGGGGTAATCGTCCAGCCGGTCTGCCGCCGAGGGGATGCCGACCAGTTCCAGCAATTCCACGGCGCGGGCGCGCGCCTGCGCTTTGTTCATACCCAAGTGAAGTTGCAGCGCTTCGGTAATTTGCCGCCCGATGGTTAATACCGGGTTTAGCGAGGTCATCGGGTCTTGGAAAATCATACCGATTTTATTGCCGCGCACCGAGCGAATTTCGTTGTCGCTCATTTTCAGCAGGTCTTGCCCGT
Organism: uncultured Anaerolineaceae bacterium; assembly: GCA_964411845.1. Classification (GTDB taxonomy): domain Bacteria; phylum Chloroflexota; class Anaerolineae; order 4572-78; family 4572-78; genus JANTHQ01. The sequence goes on along the minus strand of CAYPNZ010000498.1, from coordinate 1,451 downwards.
CGAACAACACCTCTCCGCCGACAATTTTACCCGGTGGCGACGGGATGAGGCGTATTAAAGACATTACGCCCACGCTTTTGCCGCAACCGCTTTCGCCAACAATGCCCAGTGTTTCGCCCTCGTCCAGCGTGTACGAAATGCCGTTTACCGCATTCACCACGCCATCTTGGGTAAAAAACTGGGTGCGAAGCCCTTTTACCTCCAGCAATCTTGCCATATATACTCCTCCGAATTTAATGATACAAGCCGAGTGAAACTATTGCGACGCAGTTTAAAAACCGCTATTTCGATGTCAAAGACACCCAACGCATACAAATACGATTTACTCCAAGTATGGGTTCAATGCTTCGTGTAAACCATCACCAACGAAGGTAAACGCTAAAATTACAGTCACCAAAATTATAGAAGGTATGAACAGCAGGGGCCACAAATCGGCACTGCGCCAATAAACGTAATAATCGCTGATCATTTGTCCCCAGCTGGGGTTGGGCGGCTGTAGCCCCACGCCTAAAAAACTGAGGCTGGTTTCGGCGGCAATTGCGCCGCCAACGCCCCCCGACACCGCTACAATGACGGGTGTCATCGCGTTGGGCAAAATGTGCCGCAGAGCAATCCGCCATTTGGATGCGCCGATTGCCTGTGCCGCCAGCACAAATTCGCGGTTGCGCAAGGTTAAAAACTGTCCGCGAATCAATCGTGCCAGCCCGGGCCAGCCTACCAACGCCAAGGCGGTGAATATAACAATGTAATCTACATAGCCTTGTTTGGCAAATTCTTTTAGCCCAATCGCTTTGACCCAAGTTAAAACCGCCGGTTTAATGGTGGCTGCAATAAAAAATACAAAGAGCAAACCGGGAAAGGCAAAAAGTACGTCGCCCACCCGCATTATAATCGTATCGAGCCATCCGCCAAAATAGCCGGCTATTACACCGAAAAATACGCCCAAAACCAAACTGAGCGTCGGCACAAAAATGGACACAAATGCCGCCGACCGCGCCGCCCATATTACCCGGCTGTACACATCGCGCCCCAATTCATCCGTGCCGAAATAGTGCTGCAAGCCGGGGGCGGCGCGCACGTTGTCCAAATCAATGGCGGTATAATCAGCCGTAACCAGCAGCGGCGCAAAAATTGCCACCAAATACATGATGACAACCACCGTCAGCCCCATCATTGCCGGCAGGTTTTGGCTGAAACGCAGCCACGCATCGCCGAGCATGGTGCGGGGTTTGTTTTTTTTGTTCAAGGTTTCAGGTTTCAGGTTCAAGGTTTCAGGGTTGCAAGGTTACAGGGTTGCAAAATTCACGTTTCAAGTCCAAAGTCCAAAGTTTCAGGGTTGCAGGGTTGCAGGGTTGCAAGTTATGACGTTTTACGCAATACGTTTCACGCATCACGTTTCACGCTTCACGTGTTGCGGATGCGCGGGTCAATCACGCCATAGAATAAATCCG
>CAYPNZ010000497.1:0-2480 GCA_964411845.1 uncultured Anaerolineaceae bacterium | reverse complement strand
TGGGCAAAGAAAATCACGCGCTGCTGATTGACTGCCGCTCGCTGGAACACACCGCCGTGCCCATTCCCGCCGATACCGCCATCGTAATTGTAGATAGCGGCGTGCGGCGCGGGCTGGTTGATTCGGAATACAACACCCGCCGCCAACAGTGCACCGCCGCCGCCGAGTTTTTCGGCGTGCCTGCCCTGCGCGATGTGGATATGGCAACTTTTGCCGCCCGCGAGCACCAACTTTCGCCGCTGCTGCGCCGGCGCGCCCGGCATGTCATTTCCGAAAACGAGCGGACACTTGCCGCCGCCGCCGCGCTGAAACGAAACGACCTCGCTGCGGTGGGCTATTATATGAACGAATCACATCGCTCAATGCGCGATGATTTTGAAATTACCACCCCGGAAATTGATGTGCTGGTGGAAATTATGCAATCGGTGGCGGGGGTTTACGGGGCACGAATGACCGGCGGCGGTTTCGGCGGTTGCTGCGTGGCGCTTGCCCCCACCGATATTATGCCCGAATTGACTGCCGCGGTTGATGCCGTTTATCCTAAAAAAGCATGCTGCTATCATGCCACCGTTTACCGGTGTCACGCATCTGCCGGGGCAAGCGAATTGATTGTACAAAATACGGCATTATAATCCACAGGATACCTTATGTCTTCTGCCACACTTATTATTATCATAATTGTCGCCGTCATTTTGGTGCTCGCCGTTATCGGATTGATTTTTATGCTGGCGCGCCCCAAAAAGAAAAAAGCCGCCCCGGCGGCACACCCCGTTGAACCACCCGCCCCGCCGAAATTCATCAACGACCCGCCGGAAGCCCGCCAACAGCAACCGGCGCCAACCCTGCCCCCGTTGCGGGTTGAAACACCTTTGCCCCAAGCCGAAGACGGTGAACAGCAAAAAATACGCATTTTGGTGGTAGACGACAACCGCGGCACCACCGAAAATGTTAGCCGTCTCATTTATTTTGAACACGATATGGAAGTTATCGGGCAAGCATACGACGGGCGGCAGGGCGTCGAAATGGCGACAGCGCTAAAACCGCACATCGTGCTGATGGACATCAACATGCCCGATATGGACGGCATTACCGCCACGCGAGAAATGCGCGACAAAGCGCCGTTCAGCCAAATTATCATTATGTCCGTTCAGGCAGACCCCGAATATATGCGGCAGGCAATGGCTGCCGGCGCCCGCGATTTCCAACCCAAACCCTTCACCGCCGATGAACTGGTCAGTTGCATTCGGCGCGTGTACAAAATCGGATTGCCCACCTACCGCAGCATCGCCGCCGGCGAAGCCGCCGCACAGCGCCGCGCGCAATCGCCCGTGCCCACCCCGGGCGACCCCGTGCCCGTGCTCGATGCACCGGTGATACTGGTTTTCAGCCCCAAAGGCGGCACCGGCACTTCCAGTATGGCGGTCAATTTGGCGCTGGCATGGCAAAAAGCACACGGCGATGTCGCTTTGGTGGATGGCGATTTGCAATTTGGAGATGTGGTGGTGCACTTGAACACCCACATCGAGCGCGGAATGGGCGATTTGACCACAATGGAAGAATTGGACGGAGACATTATCTCGCAGGTGTTGATGAAACATCGCAGCGGATTGACACTGCTGCTGCCACCGGCACATCCCGAATTGGCAGAACTGGTTTCGCCCACCATGCTGACCCAAGCCATTCGGCATTTAAAAACTTCATCCAAATTGGTGGTCGTCGATTCCGGCAGCGTGCTCAGCGACCAAACATTGGCGCTAATTGATGCCGCCGATTATATTCTGCTCAACACCTCGCCCGAATTGCCGGCGGTGAAAAGCAGCAAACTTTTTATTGATTTGCTGGTTGATTTGAACATCCCCCCGGAGAAAGTGGGGGTGGTGGTGAACCGCGCAGATATGCCGGGCGGCATTCCCGCAGAACAAATAAAAGGCGTCCTAAAAGTGGAACGGCTGTACGTTGTGCCCAATGACGATGAAATGATTACCATCACCAATCGCGGCGATGCCGTGGTAGAGAAAAAAGCCGATTCACCCGTGGGACAGGCACTGCTCGCCATCAGCGAGCAGGTGTGGCAGTATGTAACGCGCACCGCGTGACAATTTTAGGATAGTGGCTCAAGCGCAAGTGATGACACTTGCCATTGCAAATCGAAGGCAAAACAATTTCCGGCACCGGGGCACGTGAGATTGCTTCGCTGCGCTCGCAATGACTCCAATGACTCGCGTGAAAATTTGAACCCCTTTTTTCAGTAGACCACTTGCATAAGTCTGTCATTCCGGAATTTCCCGCAGGGAAATATCCGGAATCCATAAGAAAAACGTATGGATTCCCGCTTTCGTACCCGCAGGGCACAGGCGGGAATGACATAGGTATAATTTTGCAAAAATACGCCTGTCCCGGTCAAAAAATTATTTTCCAAAGGTAACTATTCAGAATATTGACCGGAACACAGAGATGCACAGAGATTTCACAAAGACCAT
>CAYPNZ010000496.1:0-2486 GCA_964411845.1 uncultured Anaerolineaceae bacterium | reverse complement strand
GCCGGGCACGTGAAAAGCACCCTCCGCGACCGGCTGGTAGCGCACGTAATGGCGCTGGGTCCCCGTTTTACCGGCGACGAACGCAGCGGCGAACTGGTCAATACCGCCATCGAAGGCATCGAGGCGCTGGATGCCTATTTCAGCCAGTACCTGCCCCAACTTGCCGCCGCGGCGATGGTTCCGCTCACCATTCTGATTTTCGTTTTCCCCAACGATATTCTGTCCGGGGTGGTACTGCTCGTCACCGCGCCGATTATCCCCGTGTTTATGGTACTCATCGGCAGCATCGCCGAAGAGATGACCCAAAAGCAATGGGGGCAACTCAGCCGGATGAGCGCCCATTTTTTGGATGTGCTGCAAGGGTTGACCACCCTGAAATTACTGGGGCGCAGCCGCGAGCAAATCGAAACCATCCGCGACATCAGCCACCGTTTTCGTGATGTTACCATGAGCGTGCTGCGAGTGGCATTTCTGTCGGCGCTGGTGCTGGAAATGGCGGCAACCATCAGCACCGCCGTGGTCGCGGTGGAAATCGGGTTGCGGCTGATGTATGCCAAAATGGATTTTCCGCAAGCGCTTTTCATTTTGATACTCGCCCCCGAATTTTATATGCCGCTGCGAATGCTCGGCACGCGATTTCACGCCGGTATGGCGGGCACTGCCGCCGCCAAACGGATTTTCGCCGTGCTGGATACCCCGCTGCCGCAGCCGCCGACATCGCCGCAAAAAACCATCCCCCGCCGAATGGACATCCGTTTTCAAGCGGTCGGTTTCGCCTATGAGGACGGCGAACGCCCCGCGCTGCACAATGTATCGTTCAGCATTGCTCCCGGCGAAACCGTGGCGCTGGTGGGACCCAGCGGCGCGGGCAAAAGCACCGTTGCCAACCTGCTGCTGCGATTCATTTCGCCGCAAACGGGCATCATCACCGTGGACGGTACGCCGCTCGACCGGCTCGATTTGGCGGGCTGGCGCGAACAAATTGCGTGGGTTCCGCAAATGCCCTATCTGTTTGATGCCACCGTCGCCGAAAATATCCGGCTGGCGCGCCCCGGTGCGCCTTTCGCCGCGGTGGAACACGCGGCAAAACTGGCACACGCCGACCGTTTTATTGCCGAATTGCCGCAGGGATACAATACTCGCATCGGTGAACGCGGCGCGCGATTGAGCGGCGGGCAGGCGCAGCGCATCGCGCTGGCACGCGCCTTTTTAAAGGATGCGCCGTTTCTTATTTTGGATGAAGCCACCGCCAATCTCGACCCCCGGCACGAAAATGACATTCAAACCGCCGTCACTGCCCTGCTGACGCATCGCACCGCGCTGATTATCGCCCACCGGCTGAACACTATCACCCGCGCCGATAAAATTTTGGTTTTGCAGCACGGTTCGCTGATTGAAAGCGGCTCGCACGCCGATTTGCTGGCGCACGACGGGCTGTACCGGCGGCTCATCACGGCATACGAGGGGGGCGTATGAGCACCTTCCGGCGATTGCTGACTTTCATCACCCCCTTTAGCCGATGGGTGCTGCTGGCGGTGGCGCTCGGTTTTGCCACCATCGGCAGCAGTATCGGGCTGATGGCAACTTCGGCATACATCATTTCAAAAGCCGCGCTGCACCCCGATATTTCCGTGCTGCAAGTGCCCATCGTCGGCGTGCGCTTTTTCGGCATTGCGCGCGGTATTTTCCGTTATACCGAACGACTGGTATCGCACCAAATTACATTCCGACTGCTGGCGCAACTGCGCGTATGGTTTTACAGCGCGCTGGAACCGCTGGCGCCGGCGCGATTGCAGCAATTCCGCAGCGGCGATTTGCTGGCGCGCATCGTGGCGGACATCGAAAGTTTGGAACATTTTTATGTGCGCGTCATCGCCCCGCCGCTGGTGGCAATATTGGTTGCCGGGTTGATGTGGGTGCTGATGGCACATTACGCGCTGCCGCTGGCAGCGGTCAGCGTGATATTTTTGGCGGCGGCAGCCATCGGCATCCCCCTGCTGACCCGACGGCTGGCACACGGCATCAGCCGGTCGGCGGTAGAAACGCGCGCCGAGTTGAATATCGCGCTGGTAGACAGCGTGCAGGGCGTGGCGGATGTGCTGGTCAGCGGGCAAGAAAACGCCCGCCGCAGCGCCATCGGCACGTTAAGCCAAAAACTGGTGGCACTGCAAAACCGGTTGGCAGTGGCAAACGGTCTCAATGCCGCGCTGATGGGGTTGTTGACCAACTGGGCAACACTGGCGGCGCTGGTGGTTGCCATTCCGCCGGTCAATCGCGGCGAATTGGACGGCGTTTTTCTGGCGGTCATCGCCCTGTCGGTCATTGCCGCATTTGAAGCCGTCACCCCGCTGCCGGAAACCTTTACCAATTTGGAAGGAAGCCTCACCGCCGCCAACCGCCTTTTTCAGGTGGTGGATACCGCACCGCAAGTGGTTGACCCGCCCGCCCCGTCGCCGAAACCGCAATCGTATGGGCTGGACGTGTGC
>CAYPNZ010000495.1:0-2492 GCA_964411845.1 uncultured Anaerolineaceae bacterium | reverse complement strand
TTTCATAGGATTGCCGCCTTTAGGCGGCGCACCACTGTAAAGAGCTAAACCGCTTAACTTCAACATATTGATTTCTGAAAAAATTCGGAGTAGGGGAGGGGGATGATAGATCTACCAACCGGCATATCGGCCGGCGTGTCGCTCTGTACCCCTCTTTCCCCCACCGGCTTGACCGTACCAACCACGCAAAAAGTGTGGAAACATGGGGTTGGGGTGGTGGTGTCGCCCCCCCCGACGCAAAATGACATGACGCGGCATGAGTGTGCATGACAAGGCATGATAGACAGGCTCATACCGAAACCGTGCGCCGTATGTTTTCCTCGAACAACCGATGTTTGTGCGATGAGCGGCGCAGCGCATTCCAGTCTCCGGCAATCAGCACCTCAAATATCTCACGGTGGGCGAGACTGTCTTTGCAAAGATAGCCCCAAGCCCCGGTGGCGCGAGCGACCGGCATAGTGCGTTCCAGCGTATAAGCGGACAGGAAGAAAACCGGAACCGCAGGCAGCATTCGGCAGATACGGGTGGCAGCCCAAATACCGCCGTCGCCGTCGGGAGGCATTTGGTAATCAAGCAGCACCAAGTCGAACGGGATGCCGCGGCGCACCATATCCACTGCCGCTGTGCCGTCTTGTGCCAACGAGACGACAGTACCGGGCAGGCGGGCAGTGAAAATGAGTTTCACCAATTGACGGGTATCGGGGTTGTCATCGGCAAAAAGAATGCGGTGTATCATAGCAGTTATCTCTCCTGAGTTGTTTAGTCGGTACCCAAGCCATAGGTTTCGGGCAATCCAAGCCTGTCGGGGTCAATCCGAATTTGTCCGTCGGCATCCGTCTCAAAGGGTGCATCCAGCCCGGTCAGCACTTCGGCAACGGTTTCATTGGCACCCATACCCAGCAGGTCGCACATAGCGGGGGTGACAACTTGATAACCGGTAACGAGCGTAACGTTGTGGTGGCAGCACCCCCCGCCTGCCGGCAGTGGGGCACGAGTTAATCCGCACAAATCACCTTGTCGGTGCCGGCAGTCGGTGCATAAGCCGGAAATGGCTGCGCCAACCGGGCAGAGTTGCGGCGAACAGTCTTCGTGGTTGAAATACAGTATGGAACAACGATGGCAGTAGGTTACGCACATAACAAGGCAAAATTAAAAAGGCAAAAGGTAAAATTAAACGTAACTTGTATATTCAGGTGAATAGAGAATAGAACGCGGATTAACACGGATTACAGGGATTTGCGCAGATTTCTAAAATATTTTCAAGAAAATCCGTGGAAATCTGCGCAATCTGCGGTATCTGCGTTCTATTCAACCTGTGGCTGAACAGGCGAATAGAGAATAGAACGCGGATTAACACGGATTGCAGGGATTTGCGCAGATTTCTAAAATATTTTCAAGAAAATCCGTGGAAATCTGCGCAATCTGCGGTATCTGCGTTCTATTCAACCTGTGGTTGAACAGTTACAATTAAACAATATCACGACCGGGTGACATTTTCCAAAATATGGTCAATGACAGCGGACAGTGCGCGGCGGAGCGGGTGGCTGTCCGGCAAACCGACGATGGGATATCCCCCGATTTCCATATCGAAGAGCAGCCGGTCATCGGGTAAGACGCTGACGACTTCGGTATTGTCGTCTATCTGCGGGCGGATACCGTTGACCCGGTTGAGCAAGAGTCCGTCGGCAGCAATATCCATCCCCACTTGCCGGGCGGTGGCGTGGATGTTTTGCGCCACGGCGATGGCGGGGCGGGCGGGGGTGGCAACGGTGAGGAAATAATCTACCCGGTGCAACCGGTAACGATTTAAATGTTCCAATCCGGCTTCGTTGTCAATGACAACCAGCGGGTAACGTCCCAGAATATCATTGAGCACAGTGGTCAATGCCTTATTGATGCTGCAATAACAACCGTGCCCCTCCCGACGTCCCATCGAGAGGAAGTCCAACGGCATTTGCCGCAATGAGACCCGACGTAACACCCCGGCAGCAGTCAGTTGTTGTGCCACATAATCGGCGGGGGTGATACCGACAGGCAGATTGCGCACGGTTTTGGCATCGAGGGCGGTATCATCGCGGATGTCGGCGACAGTTGCCGGCGGTGTCGGCAACCCTAACGCCAGATGAAGGGTCATCGCCGGGTCGCCGTCGACGGCAAGGACGGGACCGGGAAACCCTTTGCGTGCCAGCTCATCGAGGATGAGGGCGGTGAGGGTGGTTTTACCGACGCCCCCTTTGCCGGAGAGGGAGACGATGAAAGGCTTCTCTGCATTGGTGGTGTGGTTGCCGGTTGAGGTTTTGGATGTCATAAGATCTCCTTTTTTGAGTGAATAATGAATAGTGAATAATGAATAATGGTTTTCAAACGAAGGTTACCCGGTATCAATCAGGTGAATGATGATGTTCAGATAGCGGATTAAATGCTGATAAACGCGCTTCACAGTCCATTGTTCATTATTCATTGATAATTGTTCATTGCCTTGTTCACTGCCT
>CAYPNZ010000494.1:0-2498 GCA_964411845.1 uncultured Anaerolineaceae bacterium | reverse complement strand
AATCAGCGCGATACCGATGGTGGTGATGATGTACAGCGGGCGATTGACAAAAATGCCCAGATACCCGGCAACCACAGCCGCGCCGCCCGTCAGCCGGAAACGTTCATAGATTAATATACTGACGATGATGCCCAGTGCCAATACCAGCCGGACAACTTCGGTGGGGATACCATAATTGTGCATACTTTTTTCTCCCGGAAAAACAGTGGTTGGGTTTCAGTCGGGGCGACCGGCGGATCGCCCTACGAAAGATGCGCCATTTCAAATCGCTGCCGTTGCCAATAGCCGAGGGTGTGCGCGGGGTCTGCCTCGGTGGGGTGGTGCGCCCCGTCCAGCCCTTCAAAATATTCCATCATCAATTCCGCCTGCGGGGTGTGAATGTTGACGAACCCGACCAGCATGGCGCGGTAACCGTCGGGAATCATTCCGGCGATGGCGTCCAGAATTTCATCCAGCGAGGGGTTGATGCTGAACCCCAAATTGACGATGCGCTCGGCGGGGAAGCCGTTTTCTTTCAATTTGCGGGTCACCAAATCTTCAAACGCGCCAAAGGTGATGAGCCAATCGAAGGACAAATCTTTCACCGCAATATCGCCGAATTGTTCCGCGCGGCGTTCGCGGTCGTACCGGTTGTTCAAAATGCCGATTTTCAGCGTTTTGTCGTCGCAATAGGCGTTGAGCATATCCATGCTGATAATCATCGATTCGCGGTCATTCACGGCGAACAGATTCGCCCACATCACCGGCTTGCCGCGAATTTCGGTATTTTGCAGCCGCACCACACCGATGTCCGGCTGGGAATTAATCATCCCGTCCATCGCCACATCGCGGTCAATGCCCAGCAGGTCGGCGATTGCCAGCCCGATGGCGAGATTGTCTTTGAAAGAAAGGTAATCGAACCGGGCAATTTCATCGTCGCGGACGCGGTCGGGGTCGGCGACAATCAATTTCGAGCCGCGCTTTTCCGCCTCGGCGCGCAGAATCGCCTGCAATTCGGGGTTGTATTCCGCCGTGACGAGATACCCGTTGAAGGGGCACATCTGCGCCAAACTGACCGCGATTTCGGGCAGCGTTTCGCCCATCACGTCCTGATGGTCTTCCCGCACATTGGTTATCACCCCGATGTGCGCTTGCAGCACCATCTTTTCCGTCCATTCCTGATATTTCGGCTGGAGCGCCATACACTCAATCACCATCGCTTCGGCGTGCAGGGGTTCCCATTCGGCGATGATGTCCTGCTGTTCTTTCACGTTGGGCGCGCCCCGGCGCACAATGGGGATGTCGCGCCCGTCCAAATCAATGGTCACCGCCGCCGAGCCGGTTGTTTTCGCCACGGTGCGATACCCGGCGCGCCGCAGTGCGCCCGCCACCAGCCGGGTGACGGTACTTTTGCCGCGAATGCCGTTCACGTGAATGCGGACATCGTAGGTGTGCAGCCGCCGCTCGTGATTGATTTGCCGGATACGCCAATAGACGATGAAGATGAGATAAATGGCGATGACCAGAAACAATTCAAACATGGGCTTCTCCGTTCAGCGCGTTTTGCGCCCGCGCCAGCAGACTTTCACCCGTTTCGGGCTGCCCGTTCAGCGCGGCGATGCCCGTGCGCAGCGTTCCCCAACTGCTGACGGGTTCCCCCAGCGATGCCGAATTTTCCGGGGTGAAAAAGGGGATGTCCCCCACCTGCGCCACCAGCCGCTGCGACAGTGCCGCCGCTTCTGCGGCAGTGTATTCGGGCAGGATGAGCGAAAGTTGCGTCTCGCCGGTACAGGCGACGACGGTGGGCGGCATGGTGAGCGAGCGCGCCACGCGCACCAACGCCTGCAAAACGTGCGCCGAGCCGTTGCTGTCTGCCGCCGGGGCGTGGCGGGGCACAATGTCCAGCGTCACCACCGACAGGGGGCGATTGAAGGTTTTGGCGCGCAAAATTTCTTCATCGAGCCGTGTTTTGGCGAAATCGGGTTTCAGCGTGCCCAGCGTTTCATCGTGCGCCGAAAGTTCGCGGGCGCGGGTGCGCCAGTGGACGGCGCGACGATAGATGCGGTCAATCAGCGAGGCGGTGCGCCCCGCCAGCGGTCCCACCAGCAGCAGGGCAATCAACTCGGTGGCAACGTTGATGAACAGACTTTCGCGGGGGTAGATGCCGCTGAATTGGTTGATGAACACGATGGCGAACACCGCGCCCACCGCGGCGATACTGCCGCCCAGCACGTTGGTCACCAGCCCGATACCGGCGACAATTGCCAGCAATCCCAAATAGACCGGCGCAATTTCGATGGGGTTGACGGCGATGATGAGATAGGTTGCGGCGAGTATCGCCAGGGTTAAACCGAATGCCCACAATTTGAGCCAGAGGGTGTTTTTTTGCATATCGTACACCTACTTTCCGTTTCTGCGGCGGGATGCCCACCAACTGAAGCCGCCGATGAGCGCAAATCCGCCGATGAGAATTGCCGCCAGCAGCCGCCGCATGTTGTCGGGCAGTTGCGCTTCCGCCA
>CAYPNZ010000493.1:0-2507 GCA_964411845.1 uncultured Anaerolineaceae bacterium | reverse complement strand
GCATCGGCGGGTTTTTCCGCCAGCGTTTCTGTCACGGTGAATGTGTCTGCATCGAGTTTTGCCAGTGCGGTGAGAATATCTTTTTGGCGGGTGATGAGTTTCACTTTATCGCCGGCGGCTATCAGCGCGGTGATGCGTTTGCCCGGTTCCACATTATATTCCGAGCGGGCATTCCGAATGGCGCGAATAATGTTAATGAGCAGGTTCATATCGGCTTCCGCCCGGTCGTTGGTCATACCGGCTTGGGGCCACTGCGCCAACATCAGCGTATCGCCGGAATGGGGCAAGTGCTGCCACGCCGCTTCGGTGATAAACGGAATGTACGGGTGCATCAGCCGCAAAATGCGTTCCAGCACCAGCGTGAGCATTTGACGAGTGGTTGCCGCCACCCGCCGGTCGCCGCTTTTCAGCCGAATTTTGGCAATTTCAATGTACCAGTCGGCAAATTCGCTCCAGAAGAAATCGTACATTTGCCGTCCCGCTTCGCCGAAATTATATTCGTCCATCAAACGGGTCACATCGGCAATCAGCCGGTTCAACCGGCTCATAATCCAATTGTCTGCCAAACTGAGCGCCGCCAAATTCATGGTTGACCCCGCGCCGATGCCGTCATCCTGCAAATTGCTCACCACAAAACGGGTGGCGTTCCAAATTTTGTTGCTGAAATTGCGGTTTGCCGCCACTTTTTCCAACGACAGGTTCATATCGTTCCCCGGGGTTGAACCGGTCAACAGGGTAAACCGCAGGGCATCGGTGCCGTATTCGTCCATCACTTCCAGCGGGTCAACCACATTGCCGGCGGTTTTGCTCATTTTGTGTCCGTGCTCATCGCGCACCAGCCCGTGCAGGTAGCTGGTGTGAAAGGGCGGTTTGCCGGTAAATTGCAACCCTTGCATTATCATACGCGCCACCCAGAAAAAGAGGATGTCATAACCGGTTTCCATCACATCGGTGGGATAAAAACGGCGATAGTCGGGGGTGTCGTCGGGCCAGCCGAGCGTGCTGAAGGGCCATAAACCGCTGCTGAACCAGGTGTCGAGCACATCCGGGTCTTGTTCCAACCGAGCGCTGCCGCATTTGGGGCAGGTGGTGGGGTCTTCGCGCACCACGATGGTTTCGCCGCAATCTTGGCAGTACCACACCGGGATGCGATGTCCCCACCAAAGTTGGCGGCTGATGCACCAATCGCGGATGTTTTCCAACCAGTGGTAATAAACTTTGGTGAACCGTTCGGGGATAATGCGGATTTGCCCGCTGCGCACCGCTTCCAGTCCGGCATCTGCCAGCCCGCGCATTTTTACGAACCATTGTTTGCTCACCAGCGGTTCGATAATTTCGCCGCCGCGCTGCGACCGCGGCACTTGATGGCGGTAGTTTTCCACCCGGATGGTTAAACCGGCGGCTTCCATATCCGCCCACAATTTTTGGCGACATTCAAAACGGTCCAGCCCGGCATATTGCCCGGCATTTTCGTTCATGGTGGCATCTTTGTTCATCACATTGATAATTTGCAGCCCGTGCCGTTTGCCAATTTCAAAGTCGTTGGGGTCGTGCGCCGGGGTAATTTTCAGCGCGCCCGTGCCAAATTCCATATCCACATACGTATCGTGAATGATGGGGATGGGACGGTTTAAGATGGGAACCAGACACGTTTTGCCGATAAGATGGCGATAGCGTTCATCATCGGGGTGGACACAGACGGCGGTGTCGCCCAAAATGGTTTCGGGACGTGTGGTTGCCACCGGCAGATAGTCGTCTGTACCGGCGATGGGATATTTGAAATAGTAGAGTTTGCCGTCTTCTTCGGTATATTCCACCTCCAAATCGCTGACGGCGGTTTGCAGCCCGGGGCTCCAATTGATGAGATATTCGCCCCGGTAGATAAGCCCTTTTTCATACATTTGCACGAAAGCCTCGCGCACGGCTTTGGATAGCCCCTCGTCCATGGTGAACCGCTCGCGGTCCCAATCGCAACTTGCGCCGAGTCGGCGCAACTGGCGCACGATGTGCCCGCCGTATTTTGCTTTCCATTCCCATGTGCGGCGCAAAAATTCCTCGCGCCCGATTTCTTCGCGGCTGGTGCCTTCGCGGCGCAGCATTTTTTCCACCTGCAACTGGGTGGCAATACCGGCGTGGTCGGTGCCGGGAATCCACAGGGCGGCTTCGCCTTTCATACGGTGGTAGCGGATCATCAAATCTTCCAGCGCGACAAACATGGCGTGTCCCAAATGCAACTCACCGGTAACATTTGGCGGCGGGATAGCGATAACGAAGGGTTTTGCGTCGGCGGGGGCAACTTCCGGTTTAAAATACCCGCGCGATTCCCACCATTGGTAAATGGGGGTTTCAAACGCTTTGGGGTCGTAGGCTTTCGCCATTTCCTTTTCAGGGTTAAACGGTAGTTCTGCAGTCATGATGGTCTCCTTGCTTTCTTGCTTCCTGCTCCTTACTCCTTGCTCCTTACTCCTTGCTTCCAATATAAAACCCCTCTCATCACAAGGACGAAG
>CAYPNZ010000492.1:0-2523 GCA_964411845.1 uncultured Anaerolineaceae bacterium | reverse complement strand
CTGAAGATGGTTGCGGTTGGTACTGCGCCGGCAGATGCGGGCTTGTTGACATGATGGTCTCCTTTTTGGGGGTGAGGTTCAGGGTTTCAAGTCCAAAGTCCAAAGTTCAAGGTTTAAGGTTTAAGGTTCAAGGTCACGTTTCACGCAATACGTTTTACGTTTTACGCAATACGCATCACGTTTCACGCAGAAGCCGTCCACGCCGAGCCGACCACCGCCACGCGATGAATATCATCACCCCGACGATACCTGCCATCACCAATAGCGGCATCAACACCGATAGCACCGCCGTTATCAGCGAGACAATATCCTCCACCGCGCTGACAAACCAATTGCCCAGCCCGCCGGTGGTGGCAGTGACGAGCGGGCGGGCGGTTGATTTGGCGGCGTGCACACTGCCCGCCAGCACCAACCCGGCAATAAATGCCAGCACCGGATTCAGTTCGCCGAAAGTGCCGCTGCTGGCGGCAAAAACAATCGCCCCCGCTACCGGTCGCCCCACCGTTTGGATGATGTCATTCAGGGTATCTACCGCGGGAATCTTGTCTACCGTCAATTCAATCAACAGCAACACCGACAGCACACCGATGACCCACGGGTTGGTCAAAATATCCCACGGTTTGTTGAGCGTAATTAAATTTGTATAACGCGCCGTCAGCGCCACCACCAGCAGCGGCAGATAGGCATTCAACCCGGATGCTGTGGAAAGCCCGAATGCCGCTGCCAGATTGGTTAACGTACTCAGCATATCACCCTATTTTCGCTATACCGGCATTGAATTTTGGCGCGCCAGTTGCCCGGTAAGATGCGCAAACACCAAATATCCCCACCAGCCGGTGAAAATCACGCCCACGCCACAGGCAATTACACCCAGCGGGGCAATAACATACATCACCACACCGGTAATTAACAATACCACAATATAACTGCCCAAGTTGGCTGTGGCAAAACCAACCACTTCACCGACACGGGTCATCGAGCCGATGGTTCCTTCTGCGGCAAAACGAGCGAGAATTGCCGGTGACAGCACGGCGGGAATGAGCGCCAGCACCCACATAATGCACTGCAAGCCGAAAATGACAATCGTTAGCGCCCCGCCTGCCATATCGGAATTCATATTGTCGTCCAGTGCCCCGGTAGCCATTCCAATAACCAAGAAAACGCACATCACCAACAGCATCGGCAGGCTGTAAATTAAAAATCCCACAAAAAGTTTCAACCCGTCGGCAAAAAATTGCCCGAAGTCGCCCCATTCGGGCAATACATCCGGGTCATCGTTCATTACCCGGCGCACAACCTCTGCCACATAGCCGAAGCCGGCAAAATTCACAATGGGGATGAGCATAATAATCCCCCCGATAATCAGTTTCATAATCCAGTTTTCATCTTCGGTTACAAACGTAAATGCTTTCCCAATGTCCATCGTTTCTCCTTCGTGAAAATGTTAAATTGTTTCAATGGCAATAACTGTCTCCATTATAGCAAACACCGGCACGGCTGACAATACCCTTTGCTGACATTCAACCTGCAAAAATTTGACCATTTGACGACAACGGGTCAAAATATCGGGGGCGGGGTACGAAAAATACGGGAAATTGAGTAAAAAAGCATATTGTCACGCAATCCAACGGAGGACTGATGCGAAAAAAAGTAACCCTCATCACCGGGGCAAACGGTGAAATCGGGCAAGCGCTCATCAACTATCTGGCAGAAACCCAACGCACGGCAATTTTGGCGATAGACATTCGCCCGCTGGATGCTCCCTTAAAAGCGAAATGCCACACGGCTATTGAAGGCGATATTCTGGATACCCGCCTTTTCGAGCGGCTGGTGAGCGAGTATGCCATTACCGAAATTTATCATTTGGCAGCGTTGCTGTCTACCCGCGCCGAATTTACACCGGAGTTGGCACACCGGGTAAACGTGCAGGGCACGCTGAATCTGCTTCATCTGGCAATTGAACAATCGCGCTGGCAAGGGCAATCGGTAAAATTCCTGTTCCCCAGTTCCATTGCGGTGTACGGCTTGCCCGACCTGCAAACCAAGTCGTATGCCGGACCGGTGAAAGAATATGCATGGAATATGGCAACCACTATGTATGGCTGCAACAAAATGTACTGTGAACATTTGGGTCGATATTACGCGCGCTATTACCGCCAACTTGCCGCCGACCCGGAACCGCACGGCGTTGATTTCCGCTCGGTGCGATTTCCGGGGCTGATTAGCGCGTTTACCCTGCCCAGCGGCGGCACCAGCGATTTTGCCCCGGAGATGATTCACAGTGCGGCGCAGGGCAAACCGTATGCGTGTTTTGTGCGCCCCGATACACGCATCCCTTTTATGGCAATGCCCGATGCCATCAAAGCGTTGATTGATTTGAGCAAACCGGCAAAATCCGATTTGAAACATTTGGTGTACAATGTGGGAAGTTTCAGTCTTTCGGCGGGAGAGATAAAAGATTTGGTGCAAAAATATTTTCCCAATGCCGAAATTACTTTCGAGCCGGATGCCAAACGCCAGCAA